>CALGNG010000222.1 GCA_937958735.1 uncultured Aquimarina sp.
AGGTGCATACGCTGGTGGTGTTGCAGAATACCTTATGAGGGAGAAAGGCAGAGAGTACGATATTTTTGTAGGAACCTCTACTGGTAGCCTTCTAATTCCACATCTTTCTATAGGAAAAATAGATAAGGTTAAAGAAATCTACACCAATGTTAACCAACGTACTATATTTAGCTTAAATCCATTTGTAGTAAAGTGCAAAGGAGATAGAGAGTATGTAAGTATTAATTATTTTAATACCATACTTCAGTTTATAAAAAGCAAGCGTACTTTTGGCGAGAGTAAAAATTTAAAAAAAAATATTCGTAAAAATTTCACAAAAGAGGAATTCCTATTAGCTAAAACAAACGCCAAAGATGTAGTCGTTACTGTTTCTAATCTATCCAAAAGTAGTACCGAATACAAATCCATTAAAGATTTTAGTTACGAAGACTTTTGTGATTGGATATGGATTTCTTGCAATTATATCCCTTTTATGAGTATCGCCGAAAAAGATGGTTACGAATATGCCGATGGTGGATTTGGTGCTCTAGTTCCTATACGAGAAGCTATAAAACGCGGTGCAACAGAAATCGATGCAATTATACTAGAATCGGAACACTTAGAGCATAATAAGGTATTAGGAAAAAATCCTTTTTCTTTAATGGTTAATCTTTTTGGATACTTATTAGACCAAGTAGAGCAACATAATGTAACCTCTGGCAAATTAGCAGCCAAAGCGCATGATGCTTGTTTAAACTTATACTACACTCCTTCGGAGCTAACCGAAAACTCTTTAGTTTTTAATAAAAAATTAATGACGGAATGGTGGGAATTAGGCTTTAAATCTACTAAAGAAAAATTTGAAAGAAAGGAATTAAACGAATTAAAAAATATTGACCTACAAGGTTAATAAAAAAAAACCTTTTAATCGTCTACAATTATATAATCTTCTGGGTTAAATTGTATGGTAAAATTAAAGGTAGTTCCATTACCTACGGTAGAATTCACCCAAATTTCTCCATGATGAAATAGTATAATTTTTTTACAATGCGCTAAACCTATACCTGTACCTTCATAACTGTCTCTAGTATGTAATCGTTTAAAAATTTCAAAAATTTCGGCCTGGTGTTCGTTAGGAATACCGATACCATTATCACTAATTTTAAACTTCCAGCGATGAGAAAATTCTAAAGTAGACTTTAGTGTTTCTCCTTCTATAAAAATAACAGGTACATTATCTTTCTTTTTAAATTTTATAGCGTTGGAAATAATATTTTGAAAGAGCATCCTTAATTCTACCGGATAGGCATAAATCATAGGCATAGATCCAAAATTTATTTCTGCTTCATTTTCTTTTATTAAAATTTTAAAATCTTGGACTATAGTATATACTAATTCTTTTGAATCTATATATTTTAATTTTCTTTGTGTACCTATCCTAGAATAATCCAGCAAAGACTTAATTAATTCTTCCATTCGTGTACATCCCTGTTTTATGTACTTTAGGTTGTCTTTACCTTCTATATCTATTTTTTCACTGTAATCCTCAATCATAAAATCGGCAAAACTCGTAATGGTATGTAACGGCTCTTGCAAATCGTGACTGGCTATATAAGCAAACTGCTCTAGCTCTTTGTTTTGCCTTTCCAATGTATTACTTTTTGTGGCAACTTCTTTATGTTTTTGTTTTAATCGCTCTACTAATTTTCGTCTATTTACCGCCATTTTAACTACATACCCTAAAAAGGTAATTGCTAAAACTCCAATAATTATAAATAGTAAATTAATTCTTCCTTGGTTGTTTAATTCTCTTTTTTGCCCTCCAAGAATCTGCTTTTGTTGGTCAATTAATTTTTTTTGGTTTTTAAGATACCTGTCTTGGATAAAAATCTGCCTCTCTTTAGATTTTATTTCTTGAGACTTTAAATTTAAAAGTTGTTGTTGTAATTGGTAGTTTTCTAAAAAACTATTCCCTTGGCGTAATTTGTCCCTTATAGCTCTGTCTTGCTCTTCTGATTGCTCGGATAAGGTATCTTGCTCTATTTGAAATAAAATTGATTCTTTCTGTTTTATTAATTTATCTGATTTTTTATTTGAAAAATCAGATAAATTAATAGTCAACATATTTAGATTAGTAAAAGCTATAGCATTACTAAACAAAAAAGTAGTATTTAAAAGTAAAAAAAGAAGATATTTCTTCATAAATACAATTGCTCTTAATTTAGTAGAATTACATTTTATAGAATTGCCCTAATTTTAATTTTCAAATTTATATTATTTTTTTATAAAAATAGAGAATCTAAAAAATTAAACACTCTTTAAGATACAAAAATTTAATTATTTACAATTTATTCTACAGGAGCTTCTAATATTTTGGAATTTTCGGGTTTATTAAATAATTCTTTTGTGTTGTCTAAAAATTTAATATTACTAAGAGTCGCTTCCCCTATTTTATCCCCATAACCGTCTAAATCTGTCCACATATGGTAAGTCCATTTTGTTGCAAAAGGGATACCCTCCACTGTAGTAAAATTGCTATATTTAATAGCATGCGGTTCTTTTTCTGCTTGGGCAACATCTTTCCCATAACTTACGATATATGCCGCACCTTCTAATATATTTGAAGATTGGTCTTTATAAATTACATACCAATCTTTAGGAGCATCTCCTGTACCCGCAGTAAAACTAAGTTTGGCTGTTTCTTTTGTATCTTCGCCCCATTTTTTAGATACAGTACTTCCTATTACCGTACCATTATCTGTTAACTTATAAGGTAAACTAAAAAAATAAGACCATGTAAAAATATGAAAGCGTGCCATAGGATCATTAGCATCGGACGGAGAGATAAATACCTCTTTATTATCGAAAATAACCTTAGAGCCATCATTATGGTCGTCTAACCTTATCTTTGCACCATTAGTTAACTGTGTAATCGTTCCATCCAAAATAGTATTACCTCCAAAAGCTACTTTTAAGTCGTAACTTACGGCCTTATTACTTAAAAATTTTGTCTTGTTGTGAGCTTTTTCTATGCTTTGAGTAAAACTATTTCCTTTTAAAGGTACCTCCTGTACAACTTCCTTTTCTGTCTTGACCTCTTGTACCTCTACATTTTTAGAAACTTCTTTACAACTAAAAAATAGAGCTGTAGCGCTAAGTAATATAATTTTTTTCATGTGATTATTTAGTTTAACAAATAAAATTACTGAAGTTAATCTAACCAATGGGTTATTTTAATATAATTTTACAAAATAATAGTTATGATCTCCCTATCATCCATAAAACTTAAAAGGAATGATGGATTTAAAAAACGGAATATTTATTTTATTCTTAATTAATGTATCTTTGTTTTATGATGTTACCACTATTTATTAGCGGCGCCGAAATAGCCTTTATAGGCTTTATTTTAGTAATGATATTTGGCGCAGATAAAATTCCCGAAATTGCTCGTGGCCTTGGAAAAGGAATGAGACAAGTAAAAGATGCTACTAACGATATCAAGCGAGAAATTACGCAAAGTGGGCAGGACTTGGATCCGACAAAACATTCTATTACCAAAGATTTAAAAAATAGTATAGAAGAAGTTAAAAAGGATATTGACGATATGACTGGCCCTATTAAAAGAAGTTTTTAAAATAATATAACTCTATTTCTATTTAAGTTACTATTATAGTACTTTACAGTATATACCTTAACTTACTTAGCCAATCTATTTTTAGATTAACGGTCAAGCCAATAGAAATAAAATTCATAAAAAAAGACCATCTAAAAATAATTTAGACGGTCTTTTTTATAATCTACGCTTATTAATATATAGCTCTAATTAGAAAGGATTTTATTAATCCATATTCTCATCAAAATCTTTAAGAACATCGGAGATATTCATAGCCTCTTTGGTTACTGCAATACGTCCAGAACGTACAAATTGTAATAATCCATAAGGTTTTAATGCAGAGTATAAAGCTTCTGTTTCCATACGCCTACCTGTTTTAGATATTACAAAGAATTTTTTGTTTACCGTAACAATAGTAGCTGCACTACGCTTTATTATATTCTGAATTTGAGGTTCGTCAAAAAGCAATCCAGAAGCCACTTTATATAAAGCTGTTTCTTGAGAAATTGTTTCATCATCCGTATGGTAATACGCTTTAATTACTTCAATCTGCTTTTCTATCTGACCTACAATTTTTTGTACTTTTTCTTCTGTCATTTTTACTAAAATAGTAAAACGATACACGTCTTCTATTTCAGATTCTGAAGCCGTCATACTTAATAGGTTTACATGACGTTTTAAGAAAATAGTAGAAATACGGTTTACTAAACCTATGTTATTTTCAGTGTAAACTGATATTGTGAAATATTGTTTCTTTTCTTCCATATTAACTCAATCTTATATCCGAAACCGAAGCTCCTGTTGGAATCATTGGGAATACATTGTTTTCTTTTTCTACACAAACTTCTAGGAAATACGGTCCATCTGTCTCTAACATCGTTTTTACTGCATCGGCAAGATTGGCTCTTTCCGTAACTCTTTTAGCTGGAATATGGTATCCTTCTGCTATTTTTACAAAATCTGGATTAGTCATTTCTGTAGAAGCATAACGATTTTCAAAGAACAGTTCTTGCCATTGGCGTACCATTCCTAAAAATTCATTATTTAAAATTACAATTTTAACTCCTGTTTTATTTTGGAAAATAGTACCCAATTCTTGAATGGTCATTTGATAACCACCGTCTCCTATAACTGCAATTACCTGTCTGTCTGGCGCTCCCATTTTGGCTCCAATAGCTGCTGGTAAAGCAAACCCCATGGTTCCTAAACCACCAGATGTTACATTACTTTTAGATTTTACAAACTCGGCATAACGGATAGCCATCATTTGATGTTGTCCTACATCGGTAACCACAACGGCATCTCCTTTTGTTACTTCATTAATATTTCGGATTACCTCTCCCATACTAATTCCGTCCTTAGAAGGGTATAATTCTTCTTGGATTACTTTTTCTTGTTCTATCTTATCGAAAGCTTTGAATTCGCTTACCCAAGAATCGTGAGATTTAGCTTCTACTAGTGGTAATATATCTGCAAGTGTTGTTTTTACACTTCCCATTACTGCTACATCTGCATATACGTTTTTGCTAATTTCTGCTGGGTCTATTTCGAAATGTATAACTTTAGCTTGCTTAGCATAAGTTTCTAAATTCCCTGTTACACGATCATCAAAACGCATACCTATAGCTATTAACAAATCACACTCGTTAGTTAACTTATTTGGTCCGTAATTACCATGCATACCTACCATACCTACATTTAGGTTATGTT
>CALGNG010000223.1 GCA_937958735.1 uncultured Aquimarina sp.
GTTAGCACCTCATCAGACAAGAAGGAATGTGATTCTAAGGCGATATCTGGAACATAGACAGATGCTTTTTCTAACATATTTTCTCTAAAGATAATTCCTTGACTATCTCTAAAATACACATTGCAAGGGTATCCTTTTTCATCAAGTTCTACCATTGTATTTTGACCATGTGCTTCGAAAAACATTCCAAAATTAATATAACCATCTAAAATCCCTTCTAAATAGAATTCTAAATACAAATCGAACCATTTTTTTGATACTTCACTTACTAAATCTCCATCCTGTTTGGCTATATATTCTATGTTTTTAGAAAGTCTATTGCTATGTCCTAATACACCATCTTGACACAATTCACCCAGCATAGCTACTTTTTTTTTATTAAAAATAGTTTTTACATTATCTCTAAAACTGGTATTAAACCCTTTTATAACGGTATTATTATAATGTAATGTAACATAAGCAGGATCATGAACAATTTTAAAATGAGGATTTGATGTTCTAAATTTATTTCCCCATTCGGTTCTAAATAAAGCACTTATTTCGCAACCTCTTAATAGTTCGTGGTATAAATTACATCGTTCAGAATTCGTTATTTTTACATGTAACGATAATTTAATCATAAATCGACTGTCTTTGTTATACAGCGTTCTAACAGAAGAAGTAGGGGTATATAAAGGACCTAGTGGACCTATTTCAATTAATTCGTTTTCTGCAATCAGTTTTTGTACAGAAGCATCATTTTTCTTTAAATATGAAGCTTCCCATGGATGTATAGGGACTAACTTCCAACCTTGATAACTGTCTAAAATATCTTGTATTTGTGGCGTAATTGATCCAGCGCTAACTAACTCTTCTTTAAGCTCTGTTGTAATTGCTTTGTCTCTAGCACTATTCTCTAAAACTAATGTTGGATTAGCTAAAAAATAAACAACTTGGAATTCTGGTTTTGTCTCTGGAGAATATTTAAATAATTCCGCATCCGTCATTCTAGACCTACTTTTAGGAACGGGATGCATAGAGTGCCCCGTTAATAAAGATTGTTCTGCATCTATAAAAGAAATCTCTTTATTAAAAATAGTAGCAACATCATTAGTTTGCTCATTTCTATAATTTAAAAATGCCGCTGTATTTTTTTGACTATTTTCTAAACTTTTAATGAATTCTAAACTTGCCATTTTTTTTGAAGGGGCACTATTACTATAGGCTTCAATTAATAACTTAGATAGTTCTAAAAAACCTAACTCCTGTATATAATCACTTTTCCTATCTTTTACAATACAAGGGAACTTAAATTGATGCCTTCCTGTTAAAGAATAATAACTTAAAGCACAAAAGACATCTTGTTCGGAGGAATTTAGCTCTATTTTTAACCATTTTGCATGTGTCCTTTTTTGAAAATAAGATGCCAATACTGAGTCGTGTTTGGGTACTCTAAAGTATTTTTTTCCTCCCTGCATTACATCTCTTATATAACAGTTTAAAAAAGCTGTTTGAGTCATTTGGGACGCTAAGTCCAAGTAATTAATTTTTGTTTCCATTGATTTATTCCTTTTTAAATAATATTTTACGTGTTTTTTATTCTTAATTGTGGATTTAAGAAGGAGAACTTTAACTATGAGTTCGTTCCCCTTATTTTGTATTTGTAAGCATAACTCCTAATAAAATTAGATTGTGTTTTTCTTGTTCTAAAAATATAACCTATAGATCTGGCTACTTCTAATCTAGAGTAACCCCATCCAATTATATCTTTTTTCGATTAAAGTTGTTGGTATAATTTTTTAATATATTTCCAAAGTAATATTTCGGTTTTTTATCTTTTAATGTACTAGAAATAGCTTTCCAAAATAGTTTATAAATTCTTTTTCATTTGTTTTTTTTATTTTTATTAAATCTAAATAAAGTCAAATATATATAATAAAACATTATGTTTTAACTGTTCTATATTATAATTAGTGTTAATTTTTACTAAGAGATATCAAGGGATAGGCCTTATACATATAGTTTGGTTTCTAGACAATCGTGATCCATTACGATACTTATAAAAATGGATATTAAGAATGTAAATAGCTTATTATGCGTTACAAGTAATTTTAGTTACTAGAAGTAAGAATAATTAATTATCGAAATAAGTATGGATAAGTAGATTGAAATAAAAATTAAAAGAATTCTTTAGAAGCCTATTTCGTTATTAAACTTTACCACAAGACTTACGACTAACTATCATTCCGTTTTTATTAGCTCTTTTAATACAATTTTAACATTATTAAATTAGGGGAATAAAAAATTATTGAAGATTTGTTTTTTGTATCTCAATAGAATTAATATTATATCAACTTATTTTAAATAATAGTTGATTTCGAAAAAATTAGATCAATATCTAATTTTAAAAAGTTCTAACTCTATCCGCTTAAGGTCACATTTAATTATTCCACAAAAAAAACCATTCCCTCTAGTACCTATACAATACCACATTGGTTAGGTATTGACTATTATTGCTTCCATAATGATAAGCGCTTTATTATATTTTCTAAATAAATTTGTTACACTTAGAAAAGTATTAGAAAAATAGAATCCATGAAAGAATCAATAAAAAAATTATACGAGACGGTTAAAATAGGCCGTTATACAGCAAAAAATAGAATTTTTATGGCTCCTATGAGTCGTTACCGCGCTTTAGAAGGCGATATTAATCCAGAAATTACCACTACCTATTACGAGCAACGTGCCACTGCTGGGCTAATTGTAGCCGAGTCTACTAAAATTAACAAGAGCTCTGGAGGTATTAATTGCCCTGGTATCTATAATAAAGAACAAGTAGCTTCTTGGAAAAAAGTAACCGATGCCGTACATAAAAAAGACGGACTTATCTTTTTACAACTTTGGCATTCGGGTAGAGCTAGCCATATTTCTGTACAGCCAGAAGGCTACGAAGTAGTTGCCCCTTCTGCAATAGCTAGTAAAGAACCTGTAATGACCTATACAGGAATGCAAACCCCTACTCTACCTAGGGCCTTAACCATTGAAGAAATTAAGGGATTAAGAGCCGACTTTGCCCAAGCCAATGCATATGCTCTAGAAGCAGGTTTTGATGGAGTAGAAATACACTCTGCTGGTGGTTTCTTAATCGATTCTTTTTTACAAGAACCTACCAACCAACGTACCGATGCCTATGGAGGATCTTTAGAAAATCGTTTTCGATTTTTAGGCGAAGTATTGGAGGATACCATTAAGGTCTGGGGAGCAGATCGTGTTGGTGTAAAATTATCGCCTGTTAGTGCCTATAACAGCATGGGAGAAGGTGATGTACTAACTACTTTTAAATACGTAGTATCCCAACTAAACACCTATGGATTGGCTTTTTTAGAAATTAACGAAGAAATGCCTTTTACTACCCTAACCCCAGAAAAAAGAGCCATTATTAATACCATACAAGCTCTTTGGAATGGTGTTTATATTGCTAACGGAAATTATGATGCTGTATCGGGGACAGAACGTATAGAACAAGAAAAAGCATCTGCCATTAGCTTTGGACGTTTTTTTATTGCTAACCCCGATTTGGTTACCCGTTTTAAACAAGACAGCCCTATGAATGAATTGGACGTACAAACCTTTTATGGAGGCGACCACAAAGGATATACCGACTACCCATTTTTAGAAGAAAGTTTAGCCTAAAAAACTAAACATTAAAAAAGCCTTTACTGTTTTCTAGCAGATAAAGCTATAAAACAGTAAAGGCTTTTTTTAAAATTATCTCTATTGCCTTTAATTATCCCCTAAGCTTTACCTAGATAATTACCTCTCTTAAAAAATAATCTTCGTAGATCTATCTCTACTTCGATGCTATTTTGTCGTACTTTATTTTTAAATTACACATAAAGCATTACCACAAAATGAAGCCTGTTACCGTATCCATCTTAAAAAAAGAATTAAAGGAGCATACCCAAGAAGAACTTATTGAACTTTGCTTACTGTTAGCAAAGTTTAAAAAAGAAAACAAAGAATTACTTACCTATGCCCTCTTCGACTCTAACGACGAAGACCAATACATGCGTACCATTAAAGCAGAAGTAAATACCAGTTTTTCTAACCTAAACCATAGTAGTTTACATTTTATAAAAAAAGGTCTTCGTAAAATTTTACGCATAATTAAAAAATATATTAGATACTCTAAAAACAAAGAAACCGAAGCACACCTGCTCCTTTATTTTTGTACTAAACTAGAAGAGTTAAATCCCAAACACAAAAAAAGTCAACAGATAATAAACATGTATGTACAACAATTAACTATGGCAAAAAAAGCCATAAGCATGCTACACGAGGACTTGCAATACGATTTTAATTTGGAAGTAGAAAAATTAGATAAAAAGTAAGTTCTCTTAAAACTAAAAACCCGTTAATTTTATCGTTTTTTTGCGACAAAAGTAACCGTTAATAAAAAGCACAATCCAAAATAGAAAACAATGACCAAAGCCGTAATTTTTGATTTAGATGGAACATTAATACAGACCGAAGTTTTAAAAGCATCCTCTTACGCCCAAGCAGTAAACGTACTTACTAAAAACACCATTTTAGAAGAAACAGTCCTAGCTGTATTTCAAAAATTTGTTGGCTTATCTAGAGTAGAAGTCTTAGAGGGCTTATACAACGAATTTTCTGAGCCTCTACAAAAACACTTAGAAACTACCAATGCCCAGCTAATTAAAGATACTTTGATTAACAAAAGGCTAGAAATATACCAAAACATCCTCTCCTTAGACGAAGTATTAGCCAATCATTTTTGCTCTAAA
>CALGNG010000224.1 GCA_937958735.1 uncultured Aquimarina sp.
CAGACGATGCCCGCAAGCGAATCCAAGCTCTAGTACAATTTTCTGACCTAGGAAGTGGTATCCACATTGCAATGAAAGATTTAGAAATTAGAGGTGCTGGAGACCTTTTAGGAGGAGAACAAAGTGGTTTTATTAATGAAATTGGTTTTGATACTTATCAAAAAATACTAAATGAAGCCATCGAAGAATTAAAGCAGAACGAATTTAAAGAACTTTATAACGAAAACGAAGGAGGTATAGTCTATCTAAAAGAAACCCAGATTGATACTGATTTTTCTTTGTTATTTCCAGATGATTACATAAACAGTATTTCCGAACGATTAAGCCTTTACACGGATCTTAATAATCTAAAAACCGAAAACGAGCTTAAAAGCTTCGAAAAACAACTTATCGATCGTTTTGGAGAACTACCAATACAAGCCACCGATTTACTTAATAGCGTACGCTTAAAATGGATTGCTACTAAAATTGGTTTAGAAAAAATTGTCCTAAAAAACCAACGTCTTATTGGTTATTTTATTAGCGACCAACAATCTGATTTTTACCAAAGTCCTATTTTTGAAAAAGTCTTACAATTTGTGCAACAAAACAAAACCGAAGTTAAAATGAAAGAAAAACAAACCCGAAATGGTTTACGTCTTCTTTTAACTTTCGAGGAAATTGAAACCGTAGAAGATGCCCTACATAAAATGGCCGTTTTTATTAACTAAAACTAACAGTTAGCGCTTTATTAAGAGCTAACTGTTTCTATTTAAAATAACTAATACGATATAACACAGAAAAAACTATAAACAGGAACTATCCATTCTAAATTAATTCTATTGTATTATTTATTTACCTTTTATTAAATAATCTAACAGAATTCCCTCTCGTATTTTGCGGACTTGTTTTTACCTCAATAGGCTTTCTTTTATCACTACCAATAGCACCCTTCGGCTCTTTATTCAATTCTAACCGCTTCTCCAATTCTTCTCTAGCACCTATAATCTCTCTTGAATCTCGGGTTGTAAATTGCAGTAAATGCTTAGAAGAAACTCTAGAGAAGTCTAGTTCGATACCCTTATCGCTTGGCTTTCTTTTTGTTGATCCCATTATTAAAAAATATTAATTTATAAAATATGTAGTCACCCTGACTATTAATAAGACAATTTTAAATACAAAAACCCTCTATAAAATAAGTCAAACTATTTTATAGAACTTCTAAAATTATCAGCCAAAAGCTACACCCTTCCACTAAACAAAAAAGCATACCAATTTTTAAATTCATTTAAAATCTCTTTAACGAATAAACCCGTATTTAGTCGATTAACAAAATCTATTTTTCTACCCAATAAAGCTTAATAAATTACTTAAACTAATTTTGCATTGCACACTACCTAAAATATATTAAGTAGAATTTATTTCTAGTACTAGAAAATCACAATTAATCAAAATAAAGATCTAAAATGCTGGAAACTAACTTTACAAAAACAGAATTAACTAAAATAATTCATGCTTTAATGAATTTTATTGTTGTGGATGCTAAAAATCATTTAGATCAAAAACAAAAAGAAGAATATATAAAAAGATATATATATCTACTCGCTAAATCTATGAATGGCAAGCCCGATGTTATTGATGTTCAAAAAATGAAAAACATAATAGATCTTGATATTCAAAAACACTATTCTTAATCAAGAATACTTTATTCTAAACGAGCTGTAAATAAAAAAAAGGAACCCTATAAATAAGATTCCTTTTTCACTAAAATAAATATTATTAATTCAGCTCTATAATATTAAGCATCTTCTCTGTTGCTTTTATCGCCGAAACTGTCTGATCGCTATCTAAACCTCTAGACACAAATTCTTTTACATTATCTTTCCAAGTAATAACCGTTTCGCACAATGCATCTGAGTGGCTTCCTGGTGGTATACGTACAGAATAATCAATCAATTCTGGAATAGATCTACCCTTATTCCTATAAAGTTTACGCAAGGCATTCATAAAAGCATCAAATTGCCCGTCTCCTTGCTCGTGCTCTTCAAACAATTCTCCATCAAAACTAATCGCTACAGTAGTAGAGGGCTTTAATCCTTTTGCATGGGTTAACACATACGATTCTACCGTCACTTTTTGCTCGTAAGCATTATTGTCCAAAACATCAGAAATAATGTACGGCAAATCGTCTTTAGTTAATACTTCTTTTTTATCTCCTAACTCTATAATACGTTTGGTAATCTTCTTAATTTCTTCTTGGCTTAGCTCCAAACCTAGCTCTTCTAGGTTCTTTTCTATATTAGCCTTTCCAGATGTTTTCCCTAAAGCATACTTGCGTTTTCTCCCAAAACGCTCTGGCATTAGGTCGTTAAAATACAGGTTATTTTTATTATCGCCATCGGCGTGGATTCCTGCTGTTTGCGTAAATACATTAGCCCCAACTACAGGCTTATTTACAGGAATACGAAAGCCCGAAAAATTTTCTACTAACTTACTTACTTTATAAAGTGCTTTTTCTTCTACATTAATAGTAACTTGATCACTCAAGAAATCGTTAAGTACCGCTATAGCACTTGCCAT
>CALGNG010000225.1 GCA_937958735.1 uncultured Aquimarina sp.
GCCCGAAACTAAAACCAATAGAATAGACAAAATCAATCTCTTTTTATTATTCCTAATTGAATCTTTATTAATTGACAATACAAGTGGTAACCTAACACCAGGATAGCCTCCAAAAACATTAAGCATTAAAACTAAAAAAAATGTTCCAATGAAAGATGTAATTAAAAAAAAATCTGCTATTTTATATATTTTTTCTTTTATTAAATTGAAATGATAATTAGTTAAATTACTGAAAATAAGGTAAATAAAAATAAATACTAATGGTTTTAAAACATCTAAAACAATTCTTATTGACAACTCATTATTTATTACACCTATAAACAATGAAATTGTAAGGAGGAGGAGGAGGGTTAATCCAAACTGGTTGAAAACTAAATATTTTCTTAATAATAAAATTGCAAGGATATTTATTATTAACGTTACAAGTAAAATTTCTCTAGATAAATCTATTATGTGGGTGTTTCGTAGTACACCTAAAAATATAACGGAGGCTATAATAAGAGTGATTTGAAATATATAAAATGACACTAAATTTAATTTCATATGCTATTATAAAAGTTATGTATTCCTTTAGTTAAATCATTGACTTTTACATAGTCTTCTCTATAGTTTATAAACTCATTTTTTAAACGTTCAAAATTTTCTATTTTCCCTTGTAATTCATCTATAAAGAAAATGGTACCATAATAATCTTTATTAATATAGTCCATTTTACTATTTTGTGCAGATTTAGACAATAAACAAGTTATTATTGGAACACCTTCTAATATTATTGAAGACCCTAAAGAAGTGTTTCTAATAACAGCTAAATCAAAGTCAGCTATATACTCTTTAAATATAAGATTGTTATCTATAACGTTCAAGCTATTATTATATCTATCTAGTTTATTAGTTCTTTCTCTTGGGTGCAGTTTTATATATGTTTTATAATTATAAGTACTCTCTAACTCAATTAGTTTATCTATAATTTTAAATTCTATATCTTCCTCAATTAAAGGTTGTGTAAAATATATTAGTTTTTTTAATTCTCTTCTATCTTCTATAGTCTCAGAGTTTTTCTCATTGTATAAAAGAGAGCCATAATAATCTATATAATTAGAATTTTTGGGGTACAGTTTTTTAAATGCTTTAGAATTTGCTTTAGAATTCATTAAGAATTTATCACAATATACAAAGTTAGGTTCTCTTCTAACCATCATTGCAGTTGTTTGCAATTGTACTGTAAGGTTTCCTGTTTCTTTCCCTATCTCTGAAACTACATAGGCATAGGGTGTGTACATTTCACCTGTTACAAGGATAACTTTATTATCTTTTATAGTGGTTAAGATACTTTCTTTATATATTAAGGCATCAAAATAAGAAATTAACATTTCTATTATCGAGCTAGAAATATTCATTGTTATACCTCTAACATTAATTGAAGAATCCTTTTTAACTTGCAATACTGCTTTCAAAATAACAAAAAATACGAAGACTACTTTACGGGTAGAAACTGTTTTATATAATGTTGAAACATTTTTATAGCCTTGTTTATCTATAAAATTTAGGTTTTTATTTCCTGCATGTATTCCATCGTTAACATGCACAATGGTCTCTTTATTGTAAGCATTAAAGAAATTATACATATACTCTGAATGCGCTATACTTCTTGTACTAAATAAAAATTTAATAGTTTTAAAATCTATAGGATGTGTTTTGAATTTTCTAGTTTTAAACTTCTTTAATAAAAACGCAAAGACTTTATAAACCAATAATACATAACGTCTAATAAAAATTCTTAGTCGTAATTTTATAACAGATTTTTTTTGTTCTATTTTTACTTTTATTTCTTTTTCTGAAAAATATTTTTCTATTAAAGCAGGTATTACATCGTAATCTTTATATAACAGTTGGCTACCTATTTCACCTTCGGCCTCATAATAAGGTAAATATCCTATGTGTTTGGTGTAACCAACAATAATAATTTCGTCAAAATTATGCTTAGCAAGCGCAAGCTCTATAGTATCTATCCATTTAAAAAGAGGTAAGATCCAATTTCTATTAAAGTTATTTATTGAACTATAAATAGCACCTTTAACAATTTTAGATTGGTAATTACTAATTAATTTTTCTTTAACTTTTTCTAAAGTATCTACATAGTCAATAGTAGTTAAAGCATCTACTTTAATAAACTGAGAGTCGTTGACATTACTGGGCTTAGATTTAGCAATTACAACATCTGTTGCGTGGTACTGAAAATTAATATCGAAAGCAATTATAAGTCTCATAATATACTTTGGTTTATTTTACGTTTTAAATAAATATGCAAGCCTATTATAACTATAATTTGAAAGATTAGAAAATAATTATAAACATCATCTATACTCGCGTTTTTTAGAAAAACAACAAAAATAATAGCCATAATGGATACTCCAACAACAGAACTTTGTATGTAAATTTTTTCTTTTGAAAAAGTAATCCAAACTGAGTTAGGTATAAATAACAATAATATCAAAAGCCTAGAAATTAATGTAAAAAGAATAAGGTATGATAATTTTTCATACTCTGGAAAAAAATACAGCAATGCTTCCTTTAATGGATAATACAATACTATTAAAGCAATAATACATAAAACCACAACTTTAAACCCTACTTTATAAAACAATTGAATTTTTGATTTATCTTTTGATATTTGCTTAATTACGTCTGGAAATACAATAAACAGAATTGAGGCACCTCCTAAAGAAACCATGTTAGCAATATTATCTGCTAATTGAAAGTTTCCAATAACAGCACTATCTACTTTAAAAATGTTTAAACAAATAATGTTTAATGTCGAGAATAAAGGTGAAATTAAACTTATTAATGCTAGTTTAATGCCATCGTTAAATAACAATCCAAAAGATTGTTTTAAGGCCTTTTTAAAGCCTTTAATACTAAACCCCTTAAACACGCTTTTAAAACTAAGCAAAACACCAACACAAGCCCCAAAAATGATTGAATAACTCCAATATTTAAAAAACTCAAAGACATTAGTAACCAGAGTAAAAAATAGAAGTAAAAATAATAATGAATACGATATGTAAATAATATTAATATTTACCATATTACCTTTTACTCTATTTGTTGCAATTGATGATTCTAAAATAAGTTTAACGCCACAAATAAGTGATAAAAACACAACATACTCTTTACTAGAAAACAAAACAGAAATTAAAAAAACAGAAAACAAACAAGCAATCAAATTATAGGCAAAGTTATACTGTAAGTAGAATGTTTTTAATTTTTCGTTTTCCTCTAAAGAATAGTGCTTAAGTAAGACTTGGTTTACACCCATAACAATAAATGCCGAATAGGTTACAACCTGAAAACCAATAGACGCTCTACCATACTCCTCTGGAGTAACCAGATTAGCAAAAGACATAAAAATCAGGGCTAATATACCGTATTCCAAATACTTGAAAAAGGTATAAAAGATGTAAGCTTTATGTTTTAGTATTTTACTTTTTAACAAAGCTATCTTTTTATATGATCTAAACTTAAAGGTGTACCTCTTTCTAAATTAGTTTTCACGGTTTTTCCTAATATTTCATAATAGTATTTAGGGTGTAAACCGTATCCAGGCCTAATAGATTTTATATTTTCTTTTGTAATTACATCACCTTCTTTAAGGTCTTCAACAACAAACAAAGAGCGAGCAAATTTTCTGTTATTTTTTACTTTTTCTGAAATTTCATAAGATACTTTTCCTAGCAATTTTTCTGTGTCCCTAACTTTGTTAACTAATTCTGTAAACTCTTCAACATCTAAAGAAAAATCTGCATCTGGACCTCCAATAGACTTATCTAAAATAAAATGTTTTTCAATTACAGTAGCTCCTAGTGCGGTTGCTATTGTTGGTGCTAAAGAACCATAAGTATGATCGCTAAAACCTACCTCAACTCCAAAACGTTGTTTTAAATCTGGTATGGTTTTTAAATTCGCTAATTCTAAAGGTGCTGGATAGGACGATGTACATTTTAATAATATAATATCATTGTTACCCGCTTTTCTACATGT
>CALGNG010000226.1 GCA_937958735.1 uncultured Aquimarina sp.
GTAGAACAAGCTGAAAAAGCCGTTGTAAGTTACGGTGGTGTTCAAATGGGATTATTAGAAAAAAATATATCTTGGTTATCATTATTTATTGCGTTGGCACCAATGCTTGGTTTCATGGGTACAGTAATCGGTATGATTCAAGCCTTTGATAAAATTGCAGCAGCAGGTGATATGAACCCATCTCTTGTAGCAGGTGGTATTAAAGTAGCACTTTTAACAACCGTATTTGGTTTGATCGTAGCAATTATACTTCAGATTTTTTATAATTATATCGTAGCTAAGATAGATTCTATCGTAAACAATATGGAAGACGCTTCTATTACGTTAATCGATATCTTAGTAGCTAACAAGAAGAAGTAATTAGTTTTCTCAGAAGAAAGATTTTGTAAGCCTTTCTTCTGAGGAAGTTTTAAAACCCTCTATAGGTTTATTTTACTTATAGAATAAATAAAAGAACAAATGAAAATTTCAAAAATTTTATCATATATAGTTCTTGCAATTGGTGTTATTTCTGGAGGATTATTATTCAAGATGAATAATGGTTTTGATACATTAATGACAGAGGCTGGAGCTTCAGAAGCAAGAGAACTACCTTTAGGAGCTTCGATTCCTGAAGTAAGTCCATTATACAATATGGCATTATTAATTATCGCTTTATTAATTATTGCTACGTTAGTTACAATTGTTGGAGGTTTAATTAAAAACCCTTCAAGTTTAAAAAAGACATTGATTGGTATTGTTATCTTTTTAGTTATCGCAGGTGTGGCTTACGCAGTCTCTAGTGGTTCTGAAATGCAGTTAAAAGATAATATTGTTTCTGCTAATGCAGTGCGTTGGGCAGATGCAGGTATTAAAGCTTTTTACGCTTTTATAGTTATTGCAATAGGAACTATCGTTTGGGGTGGTGTTAGAAAATCAATCAGTAAGTAATTAAGATATGGCAAAAAGATCAGCACCAGAGGTAAATGCAGGTTCTATGGCAGATATCGCATTTTTACTTCTTATCTTTTTCTTGGTAACCACTACCATAGAATCGGATACAGGAATGAATAGAAAATTACCTCCGAAATTACCAGAAAATATAGACCCACCTAACATTAAGGAAAAAAACCTTTTTGCTATTATTGTAAATAAAAACAACGAGTTATTGGTAGAAGAACAACCAATGGAGTTGAAGGATTTACGAGAAGCAACAATTGCTTTTTTAGATAATGGTGGAGATAGTAGTTGTAAATACTGTAAAGGAAAGAGAAATCCTGAATCTTCAGATAATCCGGATAAAGCAGTGATTTCTTTACAGAATAGTAGGCAGACTAATTATGCTTCATATATCGCAATTACTAACGAGGTGTTAGCAGGTTATAAAGTTCTACGTAATAGAGAGGCTAAAAGAATTTACGGAGTAAGTTATGCAGATTTAGTACAACAGTACAAAGATGCTGCAGAAGATTCTCCAGAAAAGGAAGCTTGGAAAAAGAAACGTGATGCTATTAAAAGCATGTTTCCAGAAAAGTTCTCTGAAGCAGAGGCTAAAGAATAGTATAACCATTTAAAAGAAGTTGTAATGTCAAAGTTTAATAAAGGAGGAAAAAAAGAACTTCCAGCGATTTCAACAGCATCGTTACCTGATATTGTATTTATGTTATTATTCTTTTTTATGGTTGCTACCGTAATGAGGCAAAATACATTATTAATAGAGAATAAATTACCTTACGCTGATCAGGTTGAAAAACTAGAAAATCGTAACCTTACTATGTATATTTATGCAGGGAAACCAGCTGCGGGATATAAGAAATTTGGTAACGAAGCTCGGGTTCAGCTAAATGATAAGTTAATTTCTGATGTTAGAGAAGTACAAGCTTTTGTTCAGCAAACTAGAGCAAATACTCCACAGACAGAAGTAGGTAGATTGTTAACTGCTTTAAAAGTAGATGTTAATACTAATATGGGATTAATAGGTGATGTTAAAAACGAGTTAAGAGAAGTAAATCAATTAAAGATTAACTATGCGACTCTTAATGGAGATGCTACTAAAAATATCAAATAACTCTCTCTGTATATTGTAAAATATAAAGAATTGTAATATAAAAAAGCCTTGTCTAAAATGTTTTAGACAAGGCTTTTTTTGTTTGGTATGTCCTGTCCTAAAATACCGATACACTAAAATTTAGTGTTAAGAATAAGTCAACAAGCAATTGTTACGTAAAGAGAGCTCAATAAGACTGCTGGCTTTCTTTTAAACATCAAGTAGTAGGAAATTGAGTCTAGTCAAATAGATCGGCTTTCTGCTTATCTAAAACAGGGTATTCAATCCAGATCAATCATAACTTCGTGATTACGAAAATAGGAAGCCTTTGATTGGGAAGATTCACCTGTTATTGGCATAGCTAACAAAATACCCGAACAAAGAATCATCGATTTAGGGGACATAAAAACATTGTTAGCGCTATTGTGAAGTCAATCGACCCACCCGAAAGTATGAGTTAGTGGTATTACTTGTTTAAGTCTAGAAAGTACCTTTCTTGTCTAGCAGTGATAACTGATGTCTATTCAAAAAATATTAGGATATAATGTATCGGAAATCCTTACTATTAATGGAGGTATTAGAGCTTTAGAAATAGCATTAAGTGATAGAAGCTATTGATGTTTAGAATAATTTAAGGCTCCATCTTTCGAACCATATGCTAATACCAAAACTAATGCATCAACAAAACAAACTAAAAGTGAAACAGTACAAATCAAAAAATCTCATTGAAGATAGCTTCAATGAGATTTAAATAATAAATTTAATCTTTAATAATCTGTATCGATTATTTAGGACTAGTCATTACTGTGTTTTAATAAATAATTATTATCTATTTATTGTTCCTGTAGGGAATGACTTTAGGTTTTCTTTAAATTCATATTTACTAGGGGCAGTTTCTGTTTCAGAATCGCCTACAAGTGGTTTTAAAAGGAATGGTTTAGCATTATTGTCTGGAACAGGTTCTATGGAGATAACTATAGTCGAGTTTCTTAAATCGGCTCCAGTACTTGGGAAGCTAGTACTTGCTAAGTTATTGATAAAATCTTCTCCTGGAATTGGAGGTCCACTATTTACAGTGCCCTTAAATTCAGAAGTCTCTGCATTATCATCTGCCATTTTAGGATCTAAAAATGTACCAGTGGAATAAGGCACTCCGTTTACTACGGCCCAACCTTCGTATGTCCAACCAGAGGCTGCATCTAAAACTGGTAATTCTAACGAGGCAGCAGGAGGCATTGTCCCAGGTGTTCCAAACCATACTCCGGCTTCGTCATTCATGTTGTTAACACCTCCTGTGTCATCGGTCGGTGTTCTAAGAAAAAAGTCTCCAGAAATTTGATCTTTAGCCGATGTTATATCTGCAAAAGTACTATTAATTGTTCCAAAAGCTATTGGGGCTGTGTTTCCATTAAAATCGGCTTTAAATAATTTTGTTGGAGCAGGATCTATTAATTCTTGTCCTGTTTCTTGAGCAGGTTCTATAGATAAGACAAAAGAAGTGGCAGCGTTTAAATCTATAATATTTACAGCTTGTTTCTTTAGTTCGGGATCTTGGAATCTACCTGTAGATTTTGGTACTCCATCCACAATTAACCAGCCTTCGTAAACAAAATCATCTCCAAGAGATTCGAGTCCACTAATGTTTAATTGAAGGTCTTGAGTTGTTTGAGTTGTGTTGTCGTCGTCCCCGCAAGAGCTAAGCGCTAATCCAAGGATTAATGTTTGTAATAAATTTTTTGTAGTCATCTTATTAATGTTAGATATATTACAATAAACTTAATAATTGTTTTATTATTATAATTAACTAATATTATTTTTTTTTGAATAGATTTTATTAATAGTGAGGTTTAGTGAAGGGATTTGTTTTTTTTAAGAGAAAACTATTTATAGCTTAAGCTTTGAGTAATAAAAAAACCCTACAATAATTAGTTGTAGGGTTTGTAATATGTATTAAGAAAATGACTTATTTAGGCGTTTTCTTTTTTGATTAAGTTTAAGGCAGAACCTTCTTTAAACCAAGCAATTTGTTGTGCATTGTATGTGTGATTGGTTACAATGCTGTCTTTAGAACCATCAGCATGTACTGCTTCGATAGTTAAAGGTTTGTCTGGAGTAAAATCTTTTAGGTCTGTAAAGTTAAAAGTATCGTTCTCTTGGATTAAGTTGTAATCTACTTCGTTAGCAAATGTTAAACCTAGCATCCCTTGCTTTTTTAAGTTAGTCTCGTGTATACGAGCAAACGATTTAACAATTACGGCGCAAACTCCCAAGTGGCGAGGCTCCATTGCAGCATGCTCACGAGAAGAGCCTTCTCCATAATTATGATCTCCAACTACTATAGTAGGTACACCAGCGGCTTTGTAAGCTCTTGCAGCAGCAGGAACTTCGTTAATTTCTCCAGTTAATTGATTTTTAACAGCATTGGTTTTTTCTCCAAATGCGTTTACAGCTCCAATTAAACAGTTGTTAGAAATGT
>CALGNG010000227.1 GCA_937958735.1 uncultured Aquimarina sp.
TACGGCTTTCTCCTTCGAAAGGTTCTTCTTGTCCACCAGAGAAAAAGAAGGTTACGTGTGGGTATTTTTCTGTTTCGGCAATTCGGATTTGTTTTTTTCCCGCTTTAGCTAAAACTTCACCTAACGTTTCTGTTATATTATCTTTATTAAATATTACATTAATTCCTTTAAAACTATCATCATAGTTTGTCATGGTTACATAATATAAGTCTAGCTTTTTAGTGTTTTGTTCTGGGAAATCGTTTTGAGAAAGCATATTTGTTAATTCTCTACCACGATCGGTTCTGAAATTAAAGAAGATAAGAACATCTCCTTCTGAAACTTTAGCATTTGGAGTTCCGTTTTCTGTAATAACTAGAGGTTTAATAAATTCGTCTGTAATGTCCTTGTTGTAGTTTTCTTTAAGAGTTGCTACAGCATTTTCTGTATGGTCTCCAATATTATTAACAATAACATCGTAAGCTAGTTTTACACGTTCCCAACGGTTGTCGCGATCCATCGCATAGTAACGCCCTGTAAGGGTAGCTAGTTTACCAGTAGTGCTTGCCATATGGTTTTGAAGCGTTTCGATGTGTTTGGCTCCAGATTTAGGGTCTACATCTCTACCATCGGTAAAAGCATGTACAAATACGTCTTCTAAGCCTTTATCGTTAGCTGCGGTTAGTATGCCTTTTAAGTGATTAATATGTGAGTGCACTCCACCATCACTAACTAAACCTAGTAAATGAACCTTTTTATTATTTGCTATGGCAAAATCAAAAGCATCATTTAATACTTTTTCTTGTTTTAAAGTATTGTTTTCTATGGCTAAATTAATTCGAGTTAATTCTTGATAAACAATACGTCCAGCACCAAGATTCATGTGTCCTACTTCACTGTTACCCATTTGCCCTTCTGGTAAGCCTACATTTAATCCATCTGTTCTTAAAGCCGCATTGGGATATTTTGAATATAATGAATCTATATAAGGTGTATTGGCGTGGTCTATTGCTGAGACTTTAGGATCTGGAGAAGTACCCCATCCATCTAAAATCATAAGAATAACTTTTTTGTTCATTTTATAAGTTTTTTAATTTTGCTAATATACTATAAAAGCCCAAAATTTCTGGGCTTTTATAGTAATGTGTTATAACAAGAATTTATATGGATTAGTGTTTTTGATATTTTTGTATAGCTTCTTGTATGTGTTCAATTCTATTTTCTGGGTCTGGATGAGAGCTTTGGAATTCTGGAACTCGATTAGTACCAGCGGCTTGCTTTAATATTTTCATTACATCAATCATTTCTGCGGGGTTGTATCCTGCATTAATCATAAATAGAACGCCTAATTCGTCGCTTTCTAATTCGTCTTCGCGACCATTTTTTAATAGTGTAGTTTGTCCATATTGACTTACGGCTCGTCCAGCATCGGCGCCTACAGAAGCTCCCGTCGAGATTGTTTTCCAAAATTCGCTATCTGCAATCCGTTCTGCGGAATGCCTTCCCAATACATGACCAATTTCGTGTCCTAAAACACCCGCTACTTGGTCTTTGTTTTCTAATCGGGATAGTAGGGCATAGGTTATAAAAATTTGACCACCAGGTAAAGCAAAGGCATTAATACTTTTATTATCGGCAAGTAAATGAAAATCGTAGCGATAAGGAGTTTCTCTAGCCATACTGCTATTAACCAGTTTTGCGCCTATATCGTCTATTAATTCTTGGAGTTTAGTATCTGGGTGGAGGCCTCCATGCTGTTGGGCCATTTGTGGAGCGCTTTGGATTCCTATGGCTATTTCTTGCTGTGGATCCATATTAATATTTTGTACTCTATTGGTATACGGGTTTACTGTTTTGTTTCCACATTTTTTTATGAAAGCAAATGCTACGATTGCTACACCAATTAATAATCTAAACTTTAAACCTCCTCTTCTCATATTTTAATTATTTAAAAAATACATTAGTGTAATAATATACTCCTTTTTTATTTTTAGTGGTGGCAATACCTATTCTAGTAAAGTCTCTTTGTATGGTTTTTAAATGTTTGGGACTATTTAACCAAGCTTGTACTACGGCTTTTGCCGTTTTATATCCTATAGCCACATTTTCTCCGGTTGCAGTGGCATTTTCTAATTTAATTATAGTACAGGATCTATATCTAGAATACTCATGGTTAATTTTATTGTTTTGCATTTGATATTTGTTGTGTTTTAAGGCTAAAAATTTTGCAGTTCGGTTGGGGGTAAATTCGGGTAAGCCTAGGGTTTTTCTATAGCGATTTAATTCTGTAAGAATATTATTGCTAATATTTTTTAAATCTATGCTTAATAGTTGGTCAAATTTTGCAGGATCAATTTGTTCTACAGATTCTGTATGGCACAGACTATCTTCCGACGTAATTATTTTTGGAGGTGGATTAGTACCAAGATTACTGGTGTTAGGTACTTCAATAACAGGATCTAGTGGCTCTTGATCTGTCTCGCTACAAGAAGTGGAAAATAGAAATAAAACAGGTAATACTAAAAAAAGCTTAATAATAGTCATCTTATATGGTTTAGAGTGAACTATTAAGTTATAGAATTAATTATTAATATACTCATTATCAGTATTATAAATATGTGTTTTTAAGTACTTTTTAAAGAATAAACTATCCATTTTAATTTTGGATTTTTTTAGATCTTTATAGATAGCGTTATGTGTTTCGTATTGAATAAATTGGGTAAGTAATTTTTTTGCTATAGGGGCATAACTATAGTGCCAAGGTTCGTATTTGAAACCTGTTCTATTGGTATCGTTTGTATATACTAAATCGAAACCATATTTATGAGCATTTTTGTCCATCCACTCTTTCATATTACAAAAGACTCCAGCTTCTTCATAGTTTTTAGCGACTAATAGATTTTTAGGTGGATTAGATATTTTTTGAATAATATCTATATCGGTTCCCCAATGGTGTCTAGAAGTGCCAGGAATAGTAGAGTATTCTGTGATTTTATTTAAGATTTGAATTTTAGATAGCCCTTGTTTTTGGTATCTAGTATATTTTCTGTTGAAAATTTGTAGTTGTCTATTGAAGCTTCTATATCCAGAAACTATCTGAATTTGTATGTTATCTTTAGCGGCTTCTTTTTGCATAGCTAAAAAAGAGCGGTATGCTTCTTTATGTAGGCGGTTGGTTGGGTTTTGAAATTTAGAAAGTTCCTTACCAGTGAGGCAAGCTATAGAATAATTATATTCCTGTGCAATAGATTTGTTATTTATTGTAAGTAATAAAAAAAATAGAGTAATTAAAAGAGATTGTTTCAAAATTTATCTATTGATGTATAAATAACCAGCAAGTGTTTTCCTATTTCCTTG
>CALGNG010000228.1 GCA_937958735.1 uncultured Aquimarina sp.
TTATACATTCTACAATTTCCGTAATGGTAGGATCTATTACAGGTTGTTGGTTAAGGATTAAGTCTTGCTTTGCAGCAGAAATACAATTGGTGGTATTATCTACCACTCGGTACCATATGGTAGAGTCGGAGTCGGATAAGGCATCAAAAGTAGTTGGGTTTGTAATTTGGTTAGCAGGATCTGGGGTGGTAAGAGAAGAAGCTTCTCCTTGATCCATGTAATAAGTAACGCTTACTCCTGCAGTTATGGCTGGGGGTACTACTGCGTTAAAGTTGGCGGTAATATCTACTATAGGGTTTGGGGTAATGCTAGAGTCGTAACAAATTCCTATAGGAGTGGTTATTCCTAATAGTGGAGCTTTGTTTATTAAATAGTTAAAAGAAGTTATTTCAAAACAGCCTGTAGAGGTATTTTCTATTCTAACAAAAATTTCATTTTCAGCATCTACTATTGGATTGCTAAAAGTGTCGTTTATAGGGCTAGTGTTGTTTTGTGCGTTTGTTAGAGAGGTAAAGTAAGAAAATATTAAAGAGGTGTCTGGATTAATACTGGCAGCGATATTGTTATTAAATAGAGTAACTAAACCTGTAACGATACCATCTGTATCGATATCACAAATTTCTAGAACAGTAGTTATGGGTGTTATTTCTACAGGTAAATTTACGGTAATATTAAAAGATTCGTAGTCAAAACAACCTGTAGCAATATCTTCTACGCGTGCAAATAGTTCTTGTTGTGTGCTGGTGGTGTTGGTAAAAGGAACTGTGGTGTCTATTGGGGAGTTACCTGTTAATGCATCAGTCTGGGTAAGATGTATGGTTATAGTATGTACAGAAGTATTTACTCCAAGAAAACTATTTTCTATGTTAAAACCAGTATTGTTTACATTGGAAAAATCGAATCGGGCAATACCATCGTCTGGTAATCCAATATTATCGCATTGTATTATGTCTACAATATTGTTTTTAGTTATTAGATAGCGGGGTTGTAATAGAAAACGACCAAAAGTAGGGCAGCCATTGTTATCTGTAATTCTTATTCCAATAGTCTGGATGTCTTCTAGAGTAAAACTAGGTTGGTTTCTAAAAGTAGCAGACGGTGCTATTAGATCGGTATTGTTTTGTGCAGATAAAGTAGAGCTGTGTAGGGTTACAGTAGCGCCAGATATAGTGTTATTTTGGTTGACGATATCGGTAAAATTGGGAAGTAAATTAAACGTAGCAATACCGTCTCTAGGGTTACCGTCGGTATCGTCACATGCTTCTAGGTCTTCTAAAGTGGGTAAAGTACCCTGTGGTATGTTAATTACTATAGGTACATTAAGTTCTGAATTACAGCCATTTATGCTGGTTAGTACTGCTGTAAGACTGGTAGAGTTTATAGCTCCTCCTATATACAAGTTGGTTTTAGTGGTATCGGTAAAATAATTTAGAGTAGTGTCTGGTGGTAGTGTAGGGAAATAAAAAGCAGTTAATGCTGTAATATCTATAGCTTCAAAACCATCTATATCGGAATCGCAAATAGTAAAAGTGTTTGGATTGGCGCGAGTTAATGGTTCTGCATTATCTACGTTAATGGTAAATAATCTAGTGTTAATACATTGGTTAGTTTCTATAAAACGACCAAAAATAATATCGCCATTGGTGGCATTGTAGCTATCAGGTAATACGGCAGAGTTAGAAATGGCATCGGTTTCGGTAAGGTGATAGCTAACGCTTCCTAATGTTGTTTTTCCGCCTAGAGTCTCCATATCGTGATCGGAAAGTGATATAGTGGTTGTATTTCCTGTAGTAATACATTCCTGTATAGTTAAAGGAGGTAGTACGCTATTGGTAGTAAGTATTACTTGAATGTTTTGTGCAATACTACAAGTTCCATTAGAAGTACTGCCAAGAGTAGCTTCTAAAGTATAAGTGCTATTAGTGTTGTTGGATAGGGTTAAAGTAGTGCTGGTTTCGCCCGGAATAAGGATACCATCTTGTAGCCATTTAAAAGTAGTGGCAGGAGGAAAATTTTGTGCGCTAGAGAGTTGAAGGCTGCTAGAACAAACATCTATTGGGCGTGCGGTTAGTAGTGTTGATGCAGCATTTAATGCATTGATATCTAATTTTAAATTATTTTGAAATACCTCTATAAATGCAGCAGAATCCCTTTGTTTATCGCTATCGTCTGTAATAATAAATTTTACTTCGTAGTTTGTTCCAGGTATAAAAGCATTAGGGGTAGTTAACAAAGGATTAGTTCTTCCGTTATATTCTGGAAACTGTCTATTAGAAGAAGATCTAATGCCGTCAAAAAAGGAGTCGTTTATTGCAGAGCAAAGTTCGGAAGAGCCTGCGTTTACTTGTGGGTGTAGGTTGTTTACATTTATAGAAGATCCATCGGGTAAGGTTGTAATATTGGTAAAAGCTCCTGTGGTTCCACTAGGACGGATTAGTATAGCAAAAGCATCTTTATTAGTGCAAGCACTGGGGTTTACATCTCCATATTCGTCGGAAGAGAAAACATACCTAAATTGTGCATTTATAGTTAAAGGAGTAAAGTTAAAAGAAATCTCGGTAGCATTTACCGTATTATTAATTCCCAGAGCGGTTTCTAAAGAGGAGCTTCCTCCCCAAGAGATAGAGTTTCCTTCTCCAACAAATGGAGCGGTATTGTTTGCTGCAGCAGCTGCCGATCCTGTGGCAATTACTATTCCGTTGCTAAATGGGAAATCAGAACTATTGGTAAAGGCGCCAAAACTTCTAATCCCATTAACACTACCGTTAACATCGGATACAAAATTAGAGGTTTCCTCACAAGTTCCATTTTGGAATAAAATATCTTCTATTAGCTGTTGTGGAGTAAAGCTATCGTTAACAGTAAAGGTTTGGGTTATGCCAGACAAGGCAAAACTCAAAAAAAAGAGACAAGTAATTGATGTAAACTTGTTCATGAGTAAGTGTGTTTAGGGATGTGTTGTTATGTTACTAGTTTAAATGCTAGTAAAATCGGATAAAAGGTACAACAATTAATTGTTCAAATTGATGTTACTTGTGTATTATTTTGTTTTTATATTTGGATTTTTTTTATTTAATAGATTGATAAAGAGTTAATTGTGTATATTTTTAAGAATTCTTACGTGTAGTTTTATTTTATTTTTATGTAAGAAATAACTTCTATTTTTCGTTTATGTGCTATGTATAGAGGTGTAATTGGTGGTAGTTGTAATTACTTGATAAAGAGCAATGTGTTTTTTTGTTGTGAAGATTTAGGTTAAGCCTGTGTCTCTTGTTTTGTTTAAGGGAAGGAATATTTGTAAGAGTTCTCTTTGGGTATCGATTATTTCTTAGTTAAGGGGAATATATGGTAGATAAAAAATGTTTTTAGCTACGTTTTGAAAGCATTATGGAGTAAGAGAAGCTTCTTTGTGTTAACTTTTTTGCAGGAATTATTTGTGCTTAAATAAAGCTTCAATATGCAAAAGGAAGAAGGGCTAAAAGGTGTATAAGCAATACGGGATTAAGGCAAACCTTTGTTGTTAATCCCGTATTGTTATATGTTGTAATGTGTTGTTAAGAAAGACTAGATATACTATTTTTTAAAGTCTCTATTTTAGCTTCGGCATCGGCCATTTTTTTACGTTCGGTATCTACGACCTGTGTAGGTGCATTAGAAACAAAGCGCTCGTTAGAAAGCTTTTTAGATACGCTTTTTAAGAATCCTTCTGTATAGGATAATTCTTCTTTGAGTTTCTCTAATTCTTCTTCAACGTTAATAGCTCCTTTTAAAGGAACAAAATATTCGTTAGATTTTATGCGGAAAGACTGTGCGCCTTCTGGTGCGGTATCGGCATATTCTAAGGTGTCTATATTTCCTAGTTTAGAAATAATAGCATCAAAATCTGTAGCGCTTTTTTCGTTATTTAAGATATGTAAATCTATAGTGTCTTTAAAGGATATGTTTTTTTCTTTTCTAATAGTTCTTATTCCAGAGATTACTTCCGAAGCTAATTCGAACTGAGATAAGATAGTGGTATTAAAAGTAGTTTGCTTAGGATATTGATTAATAATTAGAGCCTCATCTGGAGTTCTTGGAGTAATATTTTGCCAGATTTCTTCTGATGCAAAAGGAGCAAAAGGATGTAGTATTCTTAAATTATCTTCAAGTATACTAATAATACTTTTTAGAGTAGCTTTGTCTATAGCTTCTCCATAAGTAGGTTTTACTATTTCTAATAGCCATCCACAAAAATCGTCGTAAATTAATTTGTAAATAGACATTAACGAGTCGCTAAGTCTATATTTTTCAAAGTTAGCATCTATAAATTGTAGCGTGCTTTGGAACTTGGCATTATACCATTCTATAGCTTTTATAGAGGCTTGTGGTTGCTGTTTTTCTTCGGCATTTTCTTCCCATCCTTTAATTAGGCGGAAGGCATTCCAAATTTTGTTTACAAACCCTTTTCCTTGTTGGCATAGGTCTTCGTCGAACATTAGGTCGTTACCTGCTGCAGAGCTTAATAAAAGACCTACACGTACTCCGTCTGCACCATAATCTTCTATTAACTTTAAAGCATCTGGAGAGTTCCCTAAAGATTTAGACATTTTGCGGCGTTGCTTGTCGCGTACTAATCCTGTTAAGTATACATTTTGGAAGGGCTCTTTGTCTGTATATTCATACCCAGCAATAATCATACGAGCTACCCAGAAAAATAAAATATCTGGTCCTGTTACCAAATCGTTAGTAGGGTAGTAGTAATTAAACTCTTTATTATCGGGATCGGAAACTCCGTTAAAAACACTCATTGGCCAGAGCCAAGAAGAAAACCAAGTATCTAAAGCATCATTGTCCTGCTTTAAATCTTCGATTTTAAAATCTTTTCCTAGTTTTTCTTTAACAAGAATTAGCGCTTCTTCATTAGTTTCGGCAACTACAAAATCTTCTTTGCCATCTCCATAGAAAAAAGCAGGGATTTGATGTCCCCACCATAATTGACGAGAAATATTCCAATCTCTAATATTATCCATCCAATGTCTGTAGGTGTTTTCGAACTTTTTTGGATGTAAATTAATTGGTCCGTCTTCGCTTAAAACAGCAGTTATAGCTGGCTTAACTAAATCTTCCATTTTTAAAAACCATTGGTCGGAAAGTCTAGGTTCTATAATGGCTTTTGTACGTTCAGAAGTTCCTACTTTATTAAGATGATCTTCGGTCTTTATTAAAATTCCTTTTTCTTCTAATTCTTTAGCAAAAGCCTTACGTGCTACAAAACGATCTTGTCCCTCGTAATGCAGTCCAAAACTGTTTAAAGAAGCATCTTCATTAAAAATATCAATAACTTCTAATTTATGTTTGTCTCCTAAAGCTTTGTCGTTTTCGTCGTGAGCGGGAGT
>CALGNG010000229.1 GCA_937958735.1 uncultured Aquimarina sp.
CTTTTACGACTTTAGACACCACTCCTACGTGGTTTATTGGGCGATTAGATTTATTAGAAGTTTTAAAAAACACTAAATCTCCCATCTCTATATCCTTATTTTTAATTCTTTTACCTTTAGTAGACATATCGTAGGAAACTCTGGGCAATACAATATTTGCCTTTTTGTAAGCGGTATACACTAGTCCAGAACAATCCATACCACTACGAGTTACTCCTCCGTATTTATAGCGAGTTCCTAAATAGCTTTTCGCATACTTTATTACCTCTCTTTGCTTGGAAGACCCCAGCCTAGAAGTTTTACCAGTTGTAGCCGGTTTTTTTTTATAGGTAGCTGCTTTTTGGATGCTCCCGCAAGAAGCTAAACTTATGACTACGAATATAAGTGCTACAAATTTCTTCATTATTTTATACTATTAATAATAGACAAAGCGGTTTTTTCGCTAGCTCCGCTACCTCCTAGTTTTGCTTCTAGCAAATCGTATTCAGATAACATTTCTTCTCTTTTTGAAGAATTTACAATGGCTTCGAATTCTTTTAAAAGACGCTCTTTTGTAAAGTTACCCTGTATCAACTCTGTTACCACCAATTGGTCCATAACTAGATTAACTAAAGAAATGTATTTTAGTTTTATAATACGTTTGGCTATCGCATAGGACAATGCACTCCCTTTATAACATACTACTTGTGGCACTTTAAATAAAGCCGTTTCTAGGGTTGCTGTACCCGAAGTTACCAAAGCCGCCTTAGAAATATTTAATATATCATAGGTTCGTTTTTGGATTAGCGTTACATTGTCTTGATGGATCAAACTTTCGTAAAACGATTGGTCTTGGCTTGGTGCGCCAGCAATTACAAACTGATATTGCGGATATTTTTCTGGAACACTAAGCATGGTGCTTAGCATTTTAGTAATCTCTTGCTTTCTACTCCCCGGTAAAAGGGCTATAACGGGCCTGTCGTCCAACCCAAATTCTTTCCTAAACAACTCCTCTTTGGTAAAAGTGTAACTAGCAATAGCATCTATTAAGGGATGGCCTACATAATTTACTTTATAGTTGTAAGTAGCATAGAAGTCTTTCACAAAAGGGAGCACTACATACATCTCGTCTACTACTTCTTTTATTAGCGCTACCCTACCCGCTCTGGATGCCCAAACTTGTGGGCTTATATAGTAAAAAGTTTTAAAACCTGCTTTTTTTGCCCATTTGGCTATCCTAAGATTAAAGCCCGAGTTATCTATAAAAATAAGTGCCTGCGGTGCAAAATCATGGATATCTGCTTTACAGTTTTTAATAATTTTAAGGATTTTAAATAAATTTGAAATCACCTCTCCAAAACCCATAAAGGCACGCTCTTTATAGTGGCCTACTAACGTGGCTCCTGCTTGTTGCATTAAATCCCCTCCATAGCAACGTATTTGGGCACTGGAATCCTTTTTCTTAATAGCTTTAATTAGATTACTGCCATGCAAATCTCCAGAAGCTTCTCCTGCTAAAATATAATACTTCATCCCGTTATTAAATTATCTAACTTATCCGAATTTTTGAATTATTACAAAAACAGCTACCATTAATGTAGCAATCATTACTCCTCTAGCTTGATATACTTTTTGTTGTTTTAGGAACAGAAAAAAACAGGCAATATTTACTAATGCTCCTGCTGCCATAATAGCCCCTAAATGCCTTTGTTGGTATGCATTCTTAATGGTACTACTATAATCGGTTTCTGATAACGCTAAAATCCACACAGAAGCCCCTATAGCTGTTGCAATAAGCCCTACAACTACCCCTACCATTACACTCTTTGCTATTTCTTGTTGCTTCATCTAATTATTTTTCATTTAATTCCCAAGAATTCAATTCTTGGATATAATGGTGTGCCGTAAGATCAAACATCGTAGGTACAATGGAAACATAACCATTGGCTAACGCCCACTCGTCTGTATCCTCCCCCTTATCCTCGTTTACAAACTTACCTGTAAGCCAGTAATATTGACGCCCCATAGGGCTTTCTCGTTTATCAAACTCTTCTTCCCAATGGGCATTGGCTTGCCTACAAATTTTAATTCCTTTGATTTCTTTAGCGGCTAACTTAGGAATATTAACGTTTAACACCACTCCTTTAGGCAATCCTTTTTCTAAAACCTCCAGTACAATTTTTCTTATAAAATCTTTACAAGGCTCAAAATTGGCTTGCATACTGTAATCCAATAACGAAAAACCAATAGCAGGAATCCCTTCTATACCTGCTTCTACAGCAGCACTCATAGTACCCGAATAGATTACATTAATTGCCGCATTAGATCCATGGTTAATCCCACTAACACACAAGTCTGGTTTTCTTTTTAAAATTTCGTGAGTTGCCATTTTCACACAATCCACAGGAGTACCAGAGCAACTATATTCTTCCTGTGGTGCTTCTGCATCAATTTCTACCTTATCGCAATACAATGTTTCGCTAATGGTAATAGCATGCCCTTTGGCACTTTGTGGTCTATCTGGTGCCACTACTAAAACCTCTCCTATTTCATTCATTACAGAAATTAACATCCGTATTCCAGGGGCTGTTATTCCGTCGTCGTTAGTTACTAAAATTAATGGCTTTTTATTACTCATCTTTTATGTATTGTATGCTAAATTATTCTATCTTAATAAGACCTCGTAAAAATACAATTTTTTAATATTGAAGAATCTTCTAATCCATTTTGAAAACACCACTTTTTTGAGCTAAACCCCACTTAAATGGAATTAATTGATCCAAAAACCAAAAAAATGAAACATAAACAAAAAATTAATGTTATTAAAATACCATATTTACGTCTAGAGGTTTGTTAAATTAGCTATAAACCATCTGTTTCGGTTTAATAAAAAAAAATTATATTAGCTATATTGTAAATCTATCCATATTCCAAATTTATTTAATGAAAAGAAGTATTGTTATTTTAATGTTATGTGTGCTGGTTGGTGTAGCTTCTTGTAGTTTTATGTCCAAAACAGAGTCTAATCCTGAAAGAAATAAATTACTTATAGATCTAATTTCTTTTGTCCTCGATAGGGAACATTTTGATGCCCGATCGGTTAACGACGAATTTTCTAATGAGGTGTACAAATCTTACATAGAATCTTTAGACCCTCAAAAACGCTATTTCCACCAGTCGGACATCGATAAGTTCAAACAATTTGAAAACCAAATTGATGACCAAATTAGAGATAAGGATCTTAGCTTTTTCAATCTTACCTATGATGTATTAAAAATACGCCTAGAAGAGGCTCAAAATTTATATGTAGCTTTATTAGAAAAGCCTTTTAACTTTGACCTAAACGATTCTATAAACGTAGATTACAGCAATTTGAATTATGTCCAAAATGTAGACGAGCTTAAAAACCGTTGGTCTAAGCGTCTAAAGTTTAGTACACTTAATACTTATTACGATAAAATAGAAGAACAAAATCAAAATCTAGAAAACGATCCAGACACTAAAAAACTACCTCTAAAAGATTTAGAAAAGGAAGCTAGAGAAATTACAGAATCGTCTATTAACGAATATTTTGATTTTACTAAAGACTTAGAGGCCAAAGATTGGTTCTCTGTATATATTAACTCCATAGTAGAAGCCTACGACCCACACACCTATTATTTTGCCCCTAAAGATAAAGATAGATTTGATATTTCTATGTCTGGAAAATTAGAAGGTATTGGAGCCCGCCTTCAGAAAAAAAATGACTATATAAAAATTGTTGAAGTAATTTCTGGAGGGCCTGCATGGCGTGGAGAAGAAGTAGAGGTAGGCGATATTATATTAAAAGTAAAACAAGAAGATGAAGAGGAAGGCGTTAGCATTGTTGGGATGCGATTAGACGATGCCGTTAGCCTAATTAAAGGCCCTAAAGGCACTAAAGTAACCTTAAGTCTACGTCGTGTTAGTGGCGCTATAGAAGATGTAGTAATTACAAGAGATGTAGTAGAGTTAGAAGAAACTTATGCTAAATCTAGTTTAGTTAAAAAAGACAAGCATCTTTATGGTCTAATTAATTTACCTAAATTTTATTTTAACCCACAAGACTACAAGGAGCGTAATGCTACTAGCGATATAGAGAAAGAAATCAAGTATTTAAAAGAAAAAAACGTAGAAGGCTTAATTATTGACCTTAGAAATAATGGAGGGGGTTCTTTACAAGCTGTAGTAGATATTGCTGGTTTGTTTATTAAAACCGGACCTGTAGTACAAGTAAAAAGAAGAAATGGCTCTACCCAAGTATTAAACGATACCGACTCTAACATACTGTGGGATGGCCCATTAGTTATTATGGTGAATGAACTGTCTGCCTCTGCTTCCGAAATCCTAGCCGCAGCAATGCAAGACTACAAACGTGCTATAGTAATTGGTAGTAAACAAACTTATGGAAAAGGTACCGTACAAAATATTATTGACCTAAACCGCCTGTACCGCGACACTTCTATTGGAGATTTAGGTGCTATAAAAATTACAACTCAAAAGTTTTACCGTGTTAATGGAGGCTCTACACAGTTAGAAGGAGTAAAAAGTGATATTGTAGTTCCAGACCAATACAGCTACATAGATATAGGGGAAAAAGACCAAGAAAACCCATTGCCTTACGACAAAATCGAAAAAGCTTCTTACTCCGAATGGAACCATTTAATAGGATACGAAGATATTATTGAACGTAGTAGAAACCGTATGAAGAAAAACAAGCAACTTTTAATGATAGATGAGAATGCAAAGTGGATTGCTAGTAGAAGGGATTTAAATAATTTTTCGATCAACTTTGATCACTACAAAAATGAAATTAATGAAAATGAAAAGAAAATTGATTATTTCGAAAAAATTAAAGATTACGAATCTAATCTAAGTTTTAGCTCTTTACCTTATGAATTAAAAGTAATAGAAAAAGATTCTGTATTAGGAGAAAAAAGAAAGCGCTGGCATAAAAACCTAAATTCTGATGTTTATGTAGAAGAGGCCGTAAATGTTTTAGAGGATATAGAATCTGCTAACCACCCTTAGAACAAAAATAACAACCGTATTTAATGTCAAATCCGAATCACAATTCTAGTGTTTCAACGCTCCAAAAATTTACCCATAATTTTTGGAGCGTTTTAAGTTTAGGGATCATTATACTTTTTGGGCTAATGGCTATTTTTGCCTATACATTAGCACCAGACGACACCCAAAATGCTAACCAAATGCATTTGTCTATACAGTCTAAATCTCCAGGTTTTAAAGTTCCTATTTTAAAAATTCCTTTAGAAAAAAAACAATCCCAATCTTGGGTTAACAAATTCTGGAATGGAGATCTTAATTTTGATACCGAATACCCTTTTGATCATTTAGAAATTCAAAACAACCAATTACTAGTATTCCCCTACATTACCCCTGGTGGATTTATTGGAATTCCTCGTAAAATTGACTTATCCCGTTTTAAAACCCATACTACCTTAAAAGAAATTACTAAAAACCACACACAATCTCAAACCTTTATATTAGGTACCGACAAGTATGGCCGAGACCTATTAAGCCGTTTACTAATAGGTAGCCGTATCTCTTTTAGTATTGGATTTATTGCTGTACTAATATCCTTAATTATTGGCATTTTCTTAGGAGCAATTGCTGGGTATTTTGGAGGTACTATAGACCGTATAACCATGTGGATTATTAATGTAGTCTGGTCGATCCCTACCCTACTACTAGTTATAGCCATTACATTGGCCTTAGGCAAAGGGCTTTTTCAAGTATATATTGCCGTAGGATTAACCATGTGGGTAGAAGTAGCTAGGGTTGTCCGTGGACAAGTAATAAGCATTAAAGAGCAGCAATATATTACTGCGGCAAAAACATTAGGGTACTCGCATTTTCGCACCTTATGGTAC
>CALGNG010000230.1 GCA_937958735.1 uncultured Aquimarina sp.
ATTTCTATATCATTATAATTATCCCCAAAGGCTACGGCTTGGGAAATAGATATACTTTTATAAGTGTTGTTAAGTAGAAACTCTACCGCTGTTTTTTTAGAAACAGATTTAGGTGATATTTCTATATAAGTGCTCTTAGAGCGATATATATGTAATTGGCTTTTAAAATTAGTTTCTAAATAAGCATATAAAGCTTCTATATCGTCTACATTTCCCATACACATTATTTTATGGGCTCCTTTTTTTTCTTCCTTCCACTTAGAAACTACTTCTTTATTCCTATAAACCGTAGGAATTACTTTGGTATTATTTTGTTCTCTTTTTGCCCAATAATCCATTTTTGGCACATACCAATCGTCGTTGTTATACAAACTGTAATGCAACTTTTCCGAAGTATTATATTCTATTAACGCTTCTATAATATTGGTTGGAATTTCTAACGAAAAGGCTACGATATTATCTATAATAGCTAAAGCTCCGTTATAAGCTATAATAGGAAAGTGTAAAATTTGAGCCATTTTTTGCAAATGCACCATTGCTTTAGGCATTCTAGCAGAAATTAGGATAACGGGTACGGTGTCTTTTATTCTTAAAAATTGATTAATTGTAGCTTTAGAGAGTACACGATTATCGTTTAGCAATGTACCATCTATATCAGAAAAAAGAATTTTTGGAGAACTACTCATTAATCATTTTTTGAGAGATTGCTCTCTACTTATTTGGTTTACATCTATATGGTAAACTTATTATTTTACGAAAATAGCACACATAAAGGAAGAGCAATCTTTTAATCCTATTTTTCTGTATTAAATCGAATAAATTAATTGAAAATTGTAATCTTTTTCCCAACTCGATTTAGCAAATATAATAATTTCGATAACTTATAGTAGTCACATTTTACACTTTTAGCTTTATATTTTGGATTTTATTGGGATTCATTTAAATTTATTTTTTGTATAAAGAGCTCAAGTGGCCATCTTTTTTGAATTGTTCTAAAAAAGATATAGCTGAAAATCCGACCTTTGGGTTCTACAAAGCAGGTAACACCATCTAAGTATTAACGCATTTTAACATTGTATTATTTATACTTTATATAATTTTGAAAAAAATAAATTTTATGAGTAAAAAGCCCGATAATGTAGTTTACGATGAAGATTTACAGGTCTACAATGCCAAATCTCTTGCTTTTGGCACTAATATTACTGCTCCTAAAATAGAATTAACCGATATTTCTAACTGGAAAAACAATACAGTTAGTAAAGTAAATCATCTATTGAGTGCTCGTTTTGAAAATTTACAAGAGGAATACAAAAAACTACAGGAACAGTATGAGTATAATCAACTAATTTACGAAGCTAAATTTAACTTTGAACCTATTATTGGTAATACATACCATTTATACAAAAAGGCAGATAAAACTACTTTCCTATCTATTTTAGCTCCTAACGAGTGTAATTTCGATTACATAAAAAGTTTTAAACTTAATGTAGATCAAATTTGGGAAATCGTAAATTAAACCTCTATACTAAAAATTTAATTTAACTGTAAACGTTCTTTTCTATTAGCTATTTCCCAAGCCGTCAAAAAAACATGCTCGCATCGTTGTTTTAAAAGCGGAAAATCTATTTTATCTACCGTATCTGTTTTTTTGTGATAATCTGCATGTGTACCATTAAAATAAAATATAACAGGCACGTTATTTTTAGCAAAATTATAATGGTCGCTACGGTAATAAAAACGGTTAGGATCGTTTTCGTCGTTAAAAGTATAATCAAAATCTAAGTTAGTATACTGCTTATTTATTTTTTCGTTTATCGCATGTAGCTGGTTACTTAATTTATCGCTCCCAATAATGTATAAATATTTTGGTTGTGCCGCATGTTTATCGTCTACACGTCCAATCATATCTATATTTAGATCTGTTACGGTGTTTTGTAAAGGAAATATTGGATTTTCTGTATAATACCTAGATCCATACAGTCCTATTTCTTCTCCTACTACATGTAAAAATAAAATACTGCGCTTTGGACTTTTACCGTCCTTTACAGCTTTTTGAAAGGCTTTAGCTATTTGCAAAATACCTATGGTACCCGAGCCGTCGTCGTCTGCTCCATTATTAATTTCTCCATTATCACTTATTCCTATATGGTCGTAATGTGCGGATATTACAACTATTTCCTCCGGTTTTTCTGTCCCTTTTATATATGCCATTACGTTAACGGCATCGGTCTTGGACCTTCCATTAAAGTATTCTTTAGGAATGTTCTGAAAATAGTCTATACCCTTGGGGCTAGCTATACCTAATTTTAGGTAAGCTTCTTTTAAGAAAATAGCCGCTTTACGTTGCCCCTCCTCTCCTGTTGCCCTACCTTCCATAGCATCGGCAGCAAAATAAGTAAGCTGCTCTTCTAGTTCTACTATAGATATTTGCTTTGTATAAGCTGTGGCTCCTTTACTTTCCAAGACCAGCTCTTGTCCTGCAGTAGCCTCTTGTGGTAATATATGTTTACTTAATTTACAGGAATTTATACTTAGTAGTACTGCAAATAATACGATACTTTTAGTCATCATTGCTTTATAGTGTCTTAATACTTCAAAAATAACATTTTTAAAGTATATTGATTTAAAAGGGTTTAAAAGATTTTCTATTATTTATTACATTTTTTTATAAAAATGTTTTGCAGAACAAGAAAAGAGTCTTATATTTGCACCCGCTTACAGGATACATTATTTGTATTAGTAAGAAACGCAAAAGACACTGGAGAAATGGCAGAGTGGTCGAATGCGGCAGTCTTGAAAACTGTTGAGGGTCACACCTCCGGGGGTTCGAATCCCTCTTTCTCCGCAAAGCCTTGTAATCTTTCGATTTCAAGGCTTTTCTTTTACAATTACAATTACTCCTTTTAAATGAGTAGTTTTGATATATTATAATCCACCCGTTGTGGTTCTCTTAAAGCCTACCTAATTATGCGTCTTCATAGAAATTTAGTTTTTGCTGTTATCGATTCGTTAAACGAAATTATTAACGACGAAAAATATGCCGATAAAATAGTTTCTAAAACTCTAAAGCGTGATAAACGATGGGGTTCTAGAGATAGAGGTTTTATTGCAGAAACTACTTACGAAATTATTAGATGGAAACGTTTATACTCGGAAATTGCCGATATCAAAGAACACTACTCTAGAGAAAACTTATTTAAAGTGTTTTGTGTTTGGGCTGTACTTAGAGGTATTGAATTACCCGATTGGAAACAATTTACAGGTACTCCTGCCCGAAGAATTAAGGGACGCTTTGACGAACTTTCTAAAACTAGGAAGTTTAAAGAATCTATCCCAGATTGGATGGACGAGATTGGAGTTAAAGAATTAGGGGAAGCCGTTTGGACTAAAGAAATTAACGCTCTAAACACCCAAGCACCTGTAGTATTAAGAACCAACAGTCTTAAAGCTACACCTAAAGAAGTAAAGACTGCCCTAGGAGAGGAGGAAATACATGCCGAAGCGGTAAACAAGTATCCAGAAGCCTTAAAACTTACCGAACGTGCCAATGTGTTTAGTACCGATATTTTTAAAAAAGGATTTTTTGAAGTACAGGATGCCTCGTCCCAATTAGTAGCGCACTTTTTAGATGTTAAACCTGGCATGAAGGTTATAGACACCTGCGCTGGTGCTGGTGGAAAAACCTTACACATTGCTGCTCTTACCCAAAATAAAGGACAGATAGTGGCTATGGATATCTACCAAAACAAATTGTCCGAATTAAAACGCCGTGCACGTAGAGCTGGTGCCCACAATATCGAAACTAGACTAATAGAAAGCACAAAGGATATCAAAAAACTTTACGGTAAAGCGGATAGAGTTTTAATAGATGCGCCTTGTAGTGGTCTTGGTGTACTACGAAGAAATCCTGACGCTAAATGGAAATTACAACCCGATTTTTTAGATAAAATAAGAGCTACACAACAAGAGATTTTAACTAGTTATTCCAAAATGGTGAAGCCAGAAGGGAAATTAGTCTATGCAACTTGTTCTATTTTACCATCCGAAAATCAAGAACAAGTAGCCACATTCTTGAAATCTGAAGAGGGAGCTAACTTTGAACTAGTGGAGGATCGAAAAATACTTTCTCATATTTCTGGTTACGATGGATTTTATATGGCTTTACTACAAAAAAAGTAGTAATTTCATATAATGCTAAAAAAACTTTTTATAATTACAGGTAGCCTATTAGCTCTTTTACTAATAGTTATAGGCAGTGCTAATTATAATATAAGCGATTTTTCCAAAAACAAGTTGTATTCTAATAGCACTATAGTCCCATACAATAAGGTGGGACTACTCTTAGGCACTTCCAAATATGCTTCTAACGGCATCAATTTATATTATAAATACCGCGTACAAGCTGCGGTAACCCTATACAATAACAAAAAGATTAGCTACATACTTGTAAGCGGAGATAATAGCGACAAGTCCTATAACGAACCAAAAAAGATTAAAGAAGATCTAATTAAAGCTGGAATCCCTAAAGATCTAATTGTATTGGATTATGCCGGTTTTAGAACTTTAGATTCTGTAATACGGGCATCTAAAGTTTTTGGCGAAACCAACTTTACTATAATTTCCCAGCAATTCCATAATGAACGAGCTGTTTTCTTAGCTCATAAATTCGGAAACAATGCCATTGGCTTTAACGCCCAGTCTGTTAGTAAAAGTTATGGTTTTAAAGTACAATTTAGAGAATACTTTGCCAGAGTTAAAGTCTACCTAGATTTAATACTAAACGTACAACCTAAGTTTTTAGGTGATCCCATATCCATAGGATAAATTTTAACCAAAAAGAAACCGCCTAAAAATTAAATTTGATAGACAGTCTCTAATTATTTTTTATATTAAAAAACTACAATGCTTTTAAAGCCGCTTCGTAATTAGGTTCTTCGGTAATTTCTAGTACTAGCTCTGTATACAAAACCACTCCGTTTTCGTCTAATACAATTACAGCTCTAGAACTAAGTGCTTGTAATGGCCCATCTACTATTTCTAATCCATAATCTTTTCCAAACTTCCCTTCTCTAAAATCGGAAAGTGCTACTACATTTTCTAAACCCTCCGCACCACAAAAACGAGATAAGGCAAATGGCAAATCCCTAGAAACACATACTACTTTAGTGTTTTCTAAACTAGAAGCATCTTTATTAAATTTTCTTACCGATGCTGCACATACTTCTGTATCTATAGATGGGAATACATTTAATACTACTTTACTACCTTTATAATCCGATAATTTCTTTTCTGAAAGATCCGATGCTACTAATATAAAACCTGGAGCTTTTTCCCCTATAACAGGAAGATTTCCTAGAG
>CALGNG010000231.1 GCA_937958735.1 uncultured Aquimarina sp.
CGGGTATACTACTGGTAAAAATGCTACAGACTCGGCTATGATTATTGATGCCATGGATATCCTTTATAGTGGTAAGGTTACTGGTTTTTGCCTAGTTTCTAGTGATAGCGACTTTACACGACTGGCTACTCGATTACGAGAAGCAGGTATGCAAGTTATTGGAATTGGCGAAAAAAAGACTCCTAATCCTTTTATTGTTGCCTGTGACAGGTTTATTTATATTGAAATTTTGAAGAAACAAACAGAAGAAAAAATGGAGAATAAAAAAACTCCAGAATTATCTGTAGATAACATTACTAAAAAAGAAATTAAACTTATTTCTGCAACAATTAACGATTTATCTGATGAAGAAGGATGGGCTTTCCTTGGAGATGTTGGGGGGCTATTACAAAAAAAGCAACCTAACTTTGATTCTAGAAATTATGGTTTTGAAAAACTTACTCCTTTAATAAAATCCATTGGTCGTTTTGAAATAGAACAACGAGAGAATTCTAAAAGCAGACATAAATTAATTTATGTTAAGAATAAAGAATAAGACACTATACTGTTTCTAAAATATATTACACTATATATATAAAGAGCCTCTAAATTTACTTTAGAGGCTCTTTGTATATTAAAATCTGTTTTAATTATCCATTCATGGAAATTAAAAATTCGTCGTTATTTCTGGTCGATTTTATTCTGTCGTTAATAGACTCCATAGCTTCTACAGGATTCATATCTGCTAAGAATTTACGTAAAACCCACATACGTTGTGATGTTTTATCGTCTAACAATAAATCGTCTCTACGAGTACTACTAGATACTAGATCTATTGCTGGGAATATTCTACGGTTAGCTATTTTACGATCTAACTGAAGCTCCATGTTACCTGTTCCTTTAAATTCTTCGAAAATTACTTCGTCCATTTTAGAACCTGTTTCTGTAAGTGCCGTAGCAATTATAGTTAAAGACCCTCCTCCTTCTATATTTCTAGCTGCCCCAAAGAAACGCTTAGGTTTGTGTAATGCATTTGCATCTACACCTCCACTTAATATTTTACCACTTGCAGGTTGTACGGTATTATATGCTCTAGCCAAACGTGTAATGGAATCTAATAGGATTACTACATCGTGTCCACATTCGACTAAACGCTTTGCTTTTTCTAATACAATGTTTGCTACTTTAACATGTTCATGAGCTTCTTTATCAAAAGTAGAAGCAATTACCTCTCCTTGCACATTACGCTGCATATCGGTTACTTCTTCTGGACGTTCGTCTATTAAAAGTATCATTTGATATACTTCTGGATGGTTTGCTGCAATACCATTGGCTACATCTTTTAATAGCATCGTCTTACCTGTTTTAGGTTGCGCTACTATCATCCCACGTTGACCTTTACCTATAGGTGCAAACAAATCCATTATACGAGTAGAAACACTACTTTGCCTATCTGCTATATTAAATTTTTCTTGAGGGAATAACGGAGTTAAATGCTCGAAAGAAACACGATCTCTTACTACCTGAGGGCTTAAACCATTAATAGCATTTACTTTTATTAAAGGGAAGTACTTTTCTCCTTCTTTAGGTGGACGTACTTGACCCAAAACGGTATCTCCTGTTTTTAAACCAAATAAACGAATTTGAGATTGAGATACATAAATATCGTCTGGAGATGAAAGGTAATTATAGTCGCTAGAGCGTAAAAAACCATATCCGTCTTGCATAATATCTAGCACCCCTTCGCTCTCTATAATGGCATCAAATTCAAAATCGGGCTCCTTATAGCGGTTTCGGCTATCTCTATTCCCCTTATTATCTTTACTGTTTTTATTATCGCGCTGTTGGTTACCGTTAGCGTTTTTATTGTTGCGATTATTAGGATTGTTAGCGTTAGCTTTATTATTATTATCGTTTTTATCAAAACGAGGTTTATTAACTGGTTTTAAAGGTCTTTCTATCTTATCCTCTCTTTTTCCTTTAACCTCTGGCACTTTTACTTGCTTTGTATCCTTTATTTCAGAAACAGCAACTGGATCTACAACCTTTTTCGTTTCTTCCGAAGTTCTAGTTACTTCTTTCTCTATTTTCACTCTTGGCTTACGAGCGCGCTTAGGTTCTTCTTCTTTAGCTTTCACCTCTTTAGGCTCTTCTGTGTTAGGTTTCTCTTCTATCTTAGCTTTAGGAGCCTCGATAGTTTCCTTTTTAACCTCTTTTAGAACTGTAGCAACCACCTTAGGTTCTGCTGCTTGGGTATCTAATATTTGATATACTAAATCCAACTTCTTTTGAGTACGGTATTTAGGTATATTTAATGCTTTTGCAATTTCCTGTAATTCAGGTAATTTTTTAGATTTTAATTCTGAAATTTCGAACATTTAATTATGTAATCTTAAATTATAAAGAAATAATTACCGCTAATAAGCGATTTATTATGAAGATCTGTAGAGTTTTTTGATGAACTCCGTAATGCAATTATACAATAATATTTTAACTTTAAAACTTTATTTCTTAAAAAGAAAAGGTTACTTTTGCGTTAAAGTAATTGAAAATAGATGATTCAACGTATACAAAGCGTTTATTTGTTAATCGCTGGATTAATTTCCGCTGGACTTTCCAACATTTTACCAACTGGACATGATAGTATAGGAAATTTTGGAACACCTTTCTTATATGAAGGAATGTTATTATCTGGATTACTATCGTTCTTAATTATATTTATATTTAAAAATAGAAAGCTTCAGTTTGTACTGGGGCGTGTAAACATACTATTAAACCTTATTTTACTAGGTGTTTTCGTTTATTTATCTCTAACACTACCTGGAGAAGCTTTGGTTTCCGAGAAAGGTATTGGGCAGTTCATACCTATTATTACTATCGTTTTACTTGTGTTAGCCAATAAGGCTATTAAAAAGGACGAGCAGCTTGTCAAATCTGTAGATAGATTACGTTAAAACACATGCTTAGTATATTGTGTGTAAAAAGCCAACGATTGCCATCGTTGGCTTTTTTGTTTTTAAATCTTATTATCATTAGAATTCCATCTATTTTCACCTTTATTTTTCTACCTACAAACTCCA
>CALGNG010000232.1 GCA_937958735.1 uncultured Aquimarina sp.
GGGGATTTGTTATCGCATTTATTATATAAAAAATGTTGGATAGATACAGTGCAATGGCATTACGAGGATATTATAAGGGACCCACAAATAGATCCAGTAGCGGCATTAGCTTTAAAAAGGCAAATAGATGCCTCTAATCAAGAGCGTACCGATATGGTGGAGTATTTAGATGGTTATTTTTTAGAAAAATATAAAAATGTTAATATAGTTTCAGAGGCGACTATTAATTCGGAAAGCCCTGCTTGGGCATTTGATAGGCTATCTATTTTGGCTTTAAAAGTGTATCATATGAGCGAAGAGGCGACAAGAGAAAATGCTTCGGAAAACCATAGGGCAGCCTGTCAGAAAAAATTAGATATTCTTTTAGAGCAACGTGTAGATTTATCTACAGCAATAGAGCAATTATTAGGAGATATAGAGTCGGGTAAAAAATATATGAAAGTATATAAGCAAATGAAGATGTATAACGACGAGGAATTAAATCCAGTTTTAAGAAGTCAGAAGTAACATAAAATTATTAATAAGTCGATTAGCCTCTAAGGTTGGTCGACTTATTTTTTCTAAACATAAGGCATGCGGCAATCGATCACTCATTTATTAGTAATTCGTTCTTCGGCAATGGGAGATGTGGCCATGACGGTGCCAGTGCTTTTAGCTTTTAGGAAAGCTTATCCAGCGATTAAAATTACGTTGCTAACCAAAGCTTTTTGTGCTCCCTTTTTTAAACAAATACCTAATTTAGAAGTTAAGTTTTTTGAAACTGAAAGCATTCATAAAGGAGTGTTTGGGATTCGGAAATTAGCTAACGAAGTAAAAGATATTAAAGTGGATGCTGTTGTGGATTTACACAATGTATTAAGAACTAATATTTTAAAGAAATGGTTGCTTTTTTCTGGTATCCCATTTGTGCAGATAGAAAAAGGAAGAAAAGAAAAGAAAGAACTAACTAGGTGGGAGGATAAAATATTTAAACCTTTAAAAAGTACCCATCAACGTTATGTAGATACTTTTAAAAGTTTAGGATTTAGTTTTAGTATTACAGATAATAGATATGTCTTGTCGAAAGAAAATTTGTCTAAAAAAACTAATTTATTATTGGGTTATGATGCTCAAAAATGGATAGGAATGGCTCCTTTTGCAAAACATAATGGAAAGGTTTATTCTTTAGAGAAATTAATAAAAGTTATAGAGGAATTGGATAAGAGAAATACTTATAAAATAATCTTGTTTGGAGGAGGTAAAGAAGAAATTAAAAAATTAGAGGAGCTAGAGTTGGCTTATGCTAATGTGTTGTCTGTGGCAGGTAAGCTTAAGTTAGAAGAAGAGCTTAGTTTAATTTCTAATTTAGATTTAATGTTGTCTATGGATAGTGGTAATGGGCATTTGGCAGCAATGTATGGTATTCCTGTAATTACAATATGGGGAGTAACACATCCTTTTGCAGGATTTGGTTGCTATGGGCAACCTTCGGGAAGTAATATTTTACCCGATAGATCTATATATCCTAAGATTCCAACATCTATTTACGGGAATAAATTCCCTGACGACTATAAAAATGTAACAGATAGTATCCCTTCACAGTCCATTATTAGGAAAATTTTAGAAATTTTAGAAAAAAATAATTAGAGGAAATATTTTTTTGTTTTTCAGGAATTTTGCTTTTAATAGTATTGATTTTCAGTAGTCTTTGTTTTTTTGGAAATCTAATTTTTCGCATTTCGAACGAAAAAAAACAGCAATTATTGTATAGTAGAGGTATAGACGAGTATTCATTTTTAGGTAAAAAAAGGAATATTGTGTGTTTTTGGTCTATATTTGTTGATATATCATTACTTGTTCGGTAAATAGACAACTATATCGTTTGATGGATTGGTTATTGTGAAAAGCTGAATTATTTAACTTATATAACGGAAATAGCAACTTTTTAGCTCTTAAAAGCTGACCCTTTATGGTCAGCTTTTTTATTCTATAAATTGAGTGATCTCTTTTAGATAAGAAAAGGATTAAACTTCTAAAAGTTTGTTTAAGATTAATTGCTTTGCTTTTTGTTTCAGTTCGTTTTTATGGGTTAGGTCTAAGGACAGTGTAGGGATTCTTTTAAGTATATAGCTTCTTGTTTTGCCAAGACTCCCACTAAAAAAGAGATAAGAAAAACGTTTTTTGTTGTCTGGGAATGCTAATGGGACAATATCTAATTGATGGTCGATAGCTAGTCTAAAAGCACCGTCTTTAAAATCGTCTAAAATAACAGATTGATCTTCTGGTACACCGCCTTCTGGAAAAATACAGATGCTGTAACCTAATTTTATTTTTTTATTTGCTTGCGTAAAAACTTCTTTTTTGCTTTGGGCGCTGTTTCTATCTACTAAAATGCAGGTTTTCTTGTAGAAAAATCCAAAAACTGGAATTTTAGTGAGTTCTTTTTTTCCGACAAATACAAACGGATTTTTTATGGTATAAAGCATCATCATAATATCTAACATAGAAGTATGGTTTCCTATAAACATAAAAGATTGGTTAGGAATATTAAAAACCCCATTTTTGCGTAGTGGAACAAATCCACAAACATAAAGGACTATGGTAGCCCATAAACGTGCCCATTTGAAAAAAAATCGATACCAATTTTCTCTTGTTATAAGTAGTAAAAGAATTGGGAAGAAAAGAAGTATAGGTAATGCCATTACTATATAAAACCAAATGCGTAAAAATAGGTGTCCTATGTTTTTTATAAATTTCATATTAATTAATTATTTCGAATCTTGAATCATCCCGTGTCCATAACCAGTTTTGCTTCTATTTCTGCCTTAGGTACAACCGAAGAAGCCGTTTGGAATTCGTATTTAAATATAGATAAACATTGCATAAGTAGTAAAGAATTCTCTAAAATACCTACACCAATATCCAAACTAGGAGATATTGGAGAGGAAGAGCTATTAAAGTTAAAAGAATCTAGCCCTCATTATAAGGCTTTAGAT
>CALGNG010000233.1 GCA_937958735.1 uncultured Aquimarina sp.
TCCTTCTGTTTCCCATATTACATCGAATTGACCGTCTATTTTTATTTCTCCAATTTTTACTGGTTTGGCTAAATGGTGGTTTTTAGGATCCATGGTTACTAATCCCCCTGGAGAGTTAAAAGACAGTCCGTATAATGCTGGTCGTACTTTGTCTACCGCTACAGATCCTGCTTTTTCTACTGCATTTTTCCATAAATATACTCCTGTGTATGCCCAACAAATAGGGTCGTCTGTTACTCGACCGCTACCCCCTGGAAGGTTATTTTTGGCACAAAAAGCTTTAAAGTTTTTTACAAATTTTTCGTTTTCTGGAGAAGGTACAGATTGGTAATAATTCCATGCGGCTAAATGTCCTGCTAAAAACTCGGTATCCATAGCTCTTAGCTCATCCTCTGCTACCGAAAAGGCCATAATTGGCGAAGTCGCAGCAGTTAAACCTTGATTGGCAAATTCTTTATAAAAAGGTACATTAGAGTCTCCGTTAATAGTACTTAACACACAGGCTTTACCTCCTGCAGAAAACTTCTTAATTTTAGACACAATAGTTTGATAATCTTGATGGTGGAATGGGGTGTATTCTTCTATAATATTTTTTTCTGGAACCCCTTTTGCTAATAAAAATGCTTTTAAAATTTTGTTGGCTGTTCTTGGAAATACATAGTCGGTTCCTAAAAGGTAGAATTTTTTATATCCACCTCCTTCTTCGCTCATCATATATTCTGCGGCAGGTATTAGTTGCTGGTTAGGGGTTGCTCCAGTATATATTACGTTTTTAGAACATTCTTCCCCTTCGTACTGTACAGGGTAAAATAACAGTCCGTTATTTTCTTCAAACACTGGTAATACGGATTTACGAGAAACAGAGGTCCAACATCCAAAAACGGCCGATACTTTTTTCTCTAAAAGCAGTTCTTTAGATTTTTCTGCAAATAAATCCCAATCCGAAGCGGGATCTACGACTTCTGTTACTAATTCTTTTCCTAATACACCTCCTGCTGCATTAATTTCTTCTACAGCCATTTCTACCACATCTTTTAACGAAACTTCCGATATGGCCATAGTACCACTTAAAGAGTGAAGTACTCCTATCTTAATAGGGGCAACTTTAGTTTCTGCTATGGGTGCTGGGGTTTCTACTGGCGCAGTCTTTTCCTTTTTACCACACGAGATAGCTAGTAATGCGCTTACTCCTAGTAGGGAAAGTTTTTTTAGATTAATTTTTGATAAAATCATAGAATAGATATTTATTTATTGTTGTTTTTTAGTTAAAAGATAAAGAATTGGGTTTGCAACCAAATTTGCCCTTGTGTTTGGCTTTTTCCTGCTGTATTTTCTTGTGTCCAAGTGGTGTATGAAAGTCTTATATTGGTATTGTATCCTGCAAACCAATAATTTAATCCTCCGCCTAGTACTGTAGCCGAGTTTAAATCGTCGAAGGCATTAACTGTATTTACCCTGTCGTCTCCAGCAATTTGTACTAAGCCATCTGCGTTTACATTGTTTTTTTCGTACCTAATCCAAGGCTGTAATTTCGATTTTTTGAAATAATACCCTAATTCTAAAAATTGAGTAGTACTCCTAGGTATTAACCCTACAAAAGAAGTTCCCGAGTTGGTGTCTGTCCCCCCATCTAAAAAAGAAAAAGCAGAGTTAACAGTTATCGAACCCGCTTCTCCCAAAGGCACATCTAAGAAAAAGTCCGCTCCTATGGCTGTATAAGTGCCTTGTGCATCGAATCCTAATGCTAAAGCTGCTGTTTTTCCAGCTCCTAACTTAGTCCCTGCATAATAGTAGTCTTTTTCTGCATCTAAAAAGTTATAGGCAACACGCCCTACGTAACGCAAGGCTGAATCGCTATTTTTAGTACCTGTGTTTCTTCCTGTAAACATTCCAAAACGATATTCTAACTTATCGTCCAAAAAGAATCCTCTTGTATTAACTCCTAAATCGCGACCAAAATTCCCTTGTAATGGACTGTCTGAAAACAAATTATTAGGATATTGAAAAAAAGTAAAATCGTTAGCTAGCAAGCCCGCAGCCCCCTGTAAACCATTACGGTTGTGAGATACTAATTGCAGTCCTGCTATAGCCATATGGTTTCCAAATTTATGCTCGTACTGGGCATCCAATATTATAGGACTTACTTTTACATTTTTGTTTGTTCCACTACCACGTCCTACGGCTGTTGGTAAGTCTGTTTCTAAGAAAAAACTACCGTTTTTGCTTAGTTTCCCCCCTACCAATACTCTGGCTCTATATAGGGTAAAATCTTTACTCCAAGAGTCCGGATCGTTACCAGGGGTATCTTCTCTACTAGCTCCTGCGCCTGGACCTGGGCCAAAACCATTTTGCTGATAAGAGGCATACATATGTACAATAGATCCTACCTGTATAGAAGGTTTAAAAGGCTCTTCTTCTTGCGATACGGCTTTTTTAGCTGCTTTTTTCTTATTAAATTTTAGAGTTGGAACTTCTCTAAATAGTGCTGGATCTGCATTTTTATTTATCGAAACAATTTGTGCATAGCTAAATTGAACAAAAAGTAAACACCATAAGGTATTGTTAATTGTCTTTTTCATGTGTAGTTAGTTTGAAATTGATATGATCGTTTTTTTTGCAAAAAAATACTTAGATAAATATACTTAGTTAGAGTATTCAATACTTAAAAAATACTATTTATGCTTAATTTTTAATGATTTATAAAATTATAGAGCTCTATTTTTAGAAATTATTAATTTTTAAAATAATCCAACTCTATATTTAATCAACTATACAGCAAGTGTTTACACTCCATCTTTTATTTTAATTAAATTCATGTAAGGTATTTCCTAAAAAAAAGCTGTAATCATAAAATTTTAACTAAAAAATAGCAGATAATTAACAATATTTTAAAACCTACAAAAGGATTATTAGCCAAACTAATAACCTATTAATAAGTTTTTTTAACACTAAAAAAGTAAAACAAACTTTTGGGGATATATGTATACCTTACTTTTTTTTGATTATTAATCTTCTCCTATCTGGCAGTTATAGTTATAAATTTTAATTACTCGATATACTTATTTTCTTCAGCGAAAGCAATATAGAAACAATAGTAAATAAGTAAGAGTAATGTTTACTTTGGTTTATATCTTAAGATAACGATAGAGCTTACCTTAAATATTAAATCAACCACAAAACTAATTATGGTGTAATGTGATTGACTTATATTGTTTTACTTATTTTATATAGGACTCTATCCTATTTTTTAGTTTTAGGTTTTGCTTGGATCGGTTATCTTTTATTATACCAAGCCTATTACCTATTTTATTGGTTGGTCTAATTTCTATAACGCCCTTTAATAAAACTTCCTATTTAGGTTTATTTTTAATTAACACATAGAATAAGATAAAGTATTGCTTTTTTGTTGCATTTAATTAAAAAATAAAGAATTGGGTTTGTAGCCAAATTTGTCCTTGTGTTTGGCTTTTACCTGCTATATTTTCTTGTTTCCAAGTGATGTACGAAAGCTTTATATTGGTATTGTATCCTGCAAACCAATAATTTAACCCACCACCTAGTACTGTAGCCGAGTTTAAATTATCAAATGCATTAACGGTACTAACTCTATCATCTCCAGATATCTGCACTAACCCGTCTGCATTTACATTGCTTTTTTCGTACTTTATCCAAGGTTGTAATTTTGATTTTTTGAAGTAATATCCCAGTTCTAAAAATTGAGTGGTACTCCTAGGTATTAATCCTACAAAAGAGGTTCCCGAGTCGATGTCTGTCCCCCCATCTACAAAAGAAAAAGCAGAATTTAGAGTTACCGAACCTGTTTCGCCTAAAGGTACGTCTAAGAAAAAATCTGCTCCTATCGTTTTATATGTGCCTTGTGCATCAAACCCTAAGGCTAAAGCTGCTGTTTTCCCTACTCCTAACTTGGTTCCTGTATAATAATAGTCTTTTTCTGCATCTAAAAAGTTATAAGCAACACGCCCTACGTAACGCAAGGCTGGATCGCTATTTTTAGTACCCGTGTTTCTTCCTGTAAACATTCCAAAACGATATTCTAGCTTATCGTCCAAAAAGAATCCTCTTGTATTAACCCCTAGATCGCGCCCAAAATTTCCTTGTAATGGCTGAAATTCGAACAAATTATTAGGATATTGAAAAAAACCAAAATCGTTAGCTAACAAAGCTCCAACCGCTTGCATACCATTACGACTATGGGATATTAATTGCAGGCCTGCTACAGCTCTGTGGTTTCCAAATTTATGCTCGTACTGCGCATCCAGTAGTATAGGGCTTACTTTTACGTTTTTATCTTCTCCCGTACCTCGCCCTAGAGCTGTTGGCAGATTGGTTCCTAAAAAGAAACTGCCGTTTTTACTTAGTCTTCCGCCTACTAATACCATGGCTCTATATAAGGTAAAGTCTTTACTCCAAGAATCTGGATCGTTAGTAACCGTTGCCTCCCTATTACCTACTGGCCCAAAACCATTTTGCTGGTAAGAGGCATACATGTGCACTACAGCTCCTACCTGTATAGATGGTTTAAAAGGCTCTACTTCTTGTAATACCGCTTTTTTAGCTATATTTTTCTTATTAAACTCTAGAGCAGGGACTTCTCTAAATAATGTTGGATCGGCATTTTTGTTTATCGAAACAATTTGTGCATAGCTAAATTGAATAAAAAGCAAGCACAATAATGTATTGTTAATTGTTTTTTTCATGTGAGGGATAATTTGAATTTGATTTGATTGTTGTTTTTTTCTACTCGAATAAATATACTTGGTTATAGCAGCCTCTTCTTAAAAAACGTTATTTATGACTAATTTTTAATGATATAAGAAACTAAAGGCTTTTATTTTTTTATATTCTTAATTTTCAAAATAATTATATCCCATATTTAACTAATTTCACAATAAATATTAATAATTTTTATTTTTTATATTTATATTTTTGGTAAGTTTTTTCCTAAAAAATTACACATTATGAATTAATTAACACAAAAAAATATAAAATAATTACTTAAAATAAAAACAAAAACTAGCCAAGAATCTCTGTTATCTGTAATTAACTAATCGTACATTCTTAAAAAAGATATCTAAATCGCTTAAAATGTGCACTTTTAGCAAAAAAAATATTTTTTAATAATTTTTGACATATAAGAGCGTCAAAACGATTCCTGTATGTTAGCTTTGCAAGCTTAAATTATTATTTTTGATTACTGATCTGATCGTATCTTTTTTATTGAGCATATCTCCTTTTGGCGAAGCCAAAGTGGGTATTCCTTACGGACTAATTAATGGTCTAAATAAATATGTGGTTTTTATAGTTTGTTTAGCAGCAAATATTCTGGTGTTTCCTTTAATGTTTTTCTTTTTAGAGAAAGTTAACACACATCTTTTACGCATACACTCTTATAAAAAAGCTGCTTTATTTGTAGCTAGAAAAGCAAAAAAAGGTTCTGGAGATCAAATTCGTAAATATGGTTTTTGGGGTCTTATCTTTTTTGTTATGCTTCCCATACCTGGAACTGGGGTTTATGCTGGAACTATTGCTACTTATTTATTTAAAATAGAAAAGAAAAAAGCTTTTATAGCCAATACTATTGGTATTATTATTTCTTCCTTAATTATTTGGGGTACTACAATAGTTACCATGAAGGGCATGTAAGCTTCTTATTTCTTTAACTCTAATACCCTAATTAAAAAAAGATTTCTCTAAAATATTATATATTGCTATAAATAAATTAGCGTATATATTTACGCCTTACGCAAGCTAGAAAGGGATGAAAATACTGCACACTGCCGACTGGCATTTGGGACATAGATTGCACGAATTTTCTCAATTAGAAGAACAAAGCTTATTTTTAAAATGGATAGAAACCTGCATAGTAGATCAAAAAATTGATGTGCTTTTAATATCGGGTGATATCTTTGATACGGGCTCTCCATCCAATCAAAGTTTGGAGATGTATTACAATTTTCTAATAAGATTAAAAGCTACCTGTTGTAAATCTGTTATTATTACAGGTGGAAATCACGATTCTCCAGGGACTTTAAATGCTCCAAAATATTTGCTAGATGCTTTATCTATAAAAGTAGTTGGAAAAGCTACCGAAGCTATCGAAGAGGAAGTTTTTGAAATTGAAATAAACCAAGAGAAAGTTATTATTGCTGCAGTACCTTATTTGCGGGATGGAGATATTAGACGTGCTGTTGCTGGCGAATCTTTTGAAGAATTAACCGATAAGTACAAAACAGCTTTAATTAATCATTACCAAGCCGCCGCTAACCAAGCGGCACTAATTAACTCTAGCAAAGCACCTATAATAGCCATGGGACATTTATTTGCTACAGGAGGTTCTGTATCCGATAGCGAACAAAATATTTATGTAGGCACGCTAGGGCATATTGGTGCCGAAGATTTTCCTTCCTGTTTTGATTATATAGCTTTGGGGCATTTACACCGCCCTCAAATAATTGGAGGAAATAATAAAATAAGGTATTCTGGATCGCCAAACGTTTTAAGTTTTAGCGAGATTAACTACGATAAAAAAGTAATTATTCTAAGCCTAAAGAATAATAAAATTAATAACATAAAAGACCTTACTATACCTCGATTTAGAGAATTTTACAGACTAACAGGAACTGTAGACAAGTGTATTGATGCTTTTCCTAATCTAATCTCTAACTCTTATGGTTTGTCCCCTTGGGTAGAAATTATATTGGACGAGAGTAACACCATTAATACCGACGACTTAAAAAATACTGCCGAAAAATATCCATTCGAAATTTTAAAAACCTCTTTAAAAAACCAGCGTAAAGTTCGAGGAATAGAGGAGTTGTTAGCCAATACCAAATCTATTAAAGAATTACTCCCTACCGAGGTATTTAAACTTAAGTGCAAGGAAATGGATTTTGATTTAGAACAAACACCACAAATATGGGATGCGTTTAATGAAATTTTACAATCTGTTAAAAATCAATAACAATAGACTGGTATGAAAATTTTAAAAATAGAATTACAAAATATTAATTCTCTAAAATCTAGCTTCCCTATTGTTATAGATTTTGAAAACGAAAAATTTAAAGATGTTGGTTTGTACGCTATTACTGGCGCTACTGGTGCCGGAAAAACCACTATTTTAGATGCAATTACTATTGCGCTTTACCATAATGTACCCCGTTTTAAGAACACTAAAGGAGCCTTAATTGATGTAATAAGCCATAATGCTAATAATGCCTTTAGCAGGATTACTTTTGAAAACGATACTAATAAGTACGAAGTGTATTGGGGCATTAGAGTGGCCGACAAATCTGGAAAAAAATACAAAAATGCTAAAGAGGAAGTAAGTCTAAAAAACTTAACCACAGGGAATATTTTAGCTACTCAAAAAAGAATTTTAATTACAGAGGTTGCTAGAGTAACCCAATTAGATTACCACCAGTTTTTAAGATCGGTAATGCTAGCACAAGGGGAATTTGCTTCTTTTTTATCTGCTAAAGGCCCAGAAAAAGGGAAACTATTAGAGCAAATTACAGGAGAGCAGATTTATAAAAAAATAGGCGAAGGTATTTTTGATCGAAAAGCTAGCGAAGAAAATAAGCTTAAGGAAATTGAGTCCAAAATTAACTCCGATGATGTATTAACCGACGAGGGCAAAATTGAATTGACTCAAAAAGACCAAATCCTAGATGCCGATATTGCTAAGACAGAAAAAGAAATTACAAAGACTAAAACAATAGTAGATTGGTATATTAATTATCAGCAATTAACTGTAGAGTCCGACAAACTAGAGCTAGAGGCTAACCAGATTAATTTGCTTATCGAAAAACATAAGAACGAATTAGCCTTGTTAAACTTAAACGAAAAAGCAGAACCGTTTAAAGAATTAATCCAAAACCTAACTAGAACAGAAAAAAACCACCTAAATAAATCCAAGCAATTACAAGACTTAGATACCCAATTAGCACTACTAAAACCTAGTATTACAAAACTAGAGGAACAGGATAAAAAAAAGGCTAAGAACTTAGAGCTTCTTAATAAAGAGTTTGCCAATTGGTTACCCCAGTTTGATGTAATTACCAACTTGGATAGCCAGTTAAGTAGTGAATCTAAAAACCAACAACAAAACCAACAAAACCTCAAAACTTTAATTCTACAAATAGAGGGACTTAAAAAAGAAGAGGATCTTTTAAATAAAAAGACTACCGAAACGGCTTCGAAAATAGCCATTGATGAAGCCTTTGTTATAAAAAACCACTTTTTAACAAAAGTTGCTTTAGAAATTTCCCATTGGACTCGAGATCTTACCTCCTTAAAAGCTAACAAGGAAACCCTAAATCTAGATGCCGTTTTTATTAATCAAAAAAACAACGAAATAGCTAAAAAAATGGCTATTTTAAAAGAAGACAAAGAGTTACTGCTTAAAAAAAACTCCGAGATTGAAAAAATAGAAAAGGAATTTATTAACATTACTTCGCAATTATCTAAAAACAATCTATCCGACCTATTAGCCCATAAAACAAAATTACTTACTACAGAGGCTAACTGGAAACAACTCAAAACCTATTCCGAACAAAGTAGTAAAACAGAAAAGGATCTGGCTGATTTATCTACTCAAAAAAAATCGCTATCGGATAATTTAACCACTACCACAACACAAATTGAAGCCTTAATTAAACAAATTGAAACCCAAGAGCTATTAGTAAGTAAAACTAATGATGTTTTAAACTTAGAAAAAAAGATTGCTAAATACGAAGAAGATCGCCAGAATCTAAAAGAAGGAGAGTCTTGTGGTTTATGCGGCTCTAAAACACATCCTTTTGCCAATTACCTAGCTCCATATAATGTTTCCGAGACGGCATTAGAACTGGAAAAAAGCCAATTGGCTTTAAAAAAATTAGTCTATTCTAAAACAGAGTGCGATAAAAACGAAGTAAAACTAAATACTTCTATTCATAATCTAACGCAACAAATCAACTCCCTTTCCAATATCTTAAAAAACATCCAAGTATTGGCAAAACAATTAGACATCGATTGCTTATTAACAGACTTACCTAAAATTAATGCCGAATTAGAGTTGTCTCACATTCAGATAAAAAAAATAGACCAACAATTAGAAACAGCACAACAATTACAAACGTCTAAAAATAAATTATCGGAACGCATACAAACACAAAACCAATCTGTAATTACATTAAAAACACGCGTGGCCACACTTACCGAGAATATTAAAAATTCGAATACCGAGGTGGATCTTAAACACAAATCCATAGATCGTTTAAATATTACTTATAACAATTTAAAAAAAGATCTAAAAAATCAACTCGCAGTATTTAACTATAACCTACCTTCTATAGACAGTACTCACGCATTTATTCTAGAAATCGAAAAACAAATTACTAATTTTAGCACAAAACAATCTCATTTAGAAGCATTAAAAGCCAATATTACAGTAATAAGTAACAATCTAAGCAATACTAAAAAGCAATTGGACACGCTTCTAAAAACGCAAAGCGACTACCATAAAGTAATGTTGGAGTGCTCTACTAAATTGGACTTACTAAAGACCAAACGCATTGCTCTTTTACCACTACACATTACCGTAGACAATAAACGAGAGCAGTTACAAGTAACAAAAAACCAGCTTACCCAAAAGCTGCAAGAAATTACACAACAGTTACAACTACTTTTATATTCTAAAACAGAAAAGGAAACTTTAATTACTAAAAACAAAAAAGAACAACAAGATTTAGTCGAAGAATTAAACACCGCTAAATCCTCTCTTAATACTCTTATAGCAACTAGCAGCTTTATCTCCAAACAAGAACTTATAAATGCTCTATTAAACAACGAGGATAAAATAAAATATACTAGAAATAAAGAGCTTATAAAAGAAAAACAACTTAAAGTAAATACCTTAAAAGAAGTAAACTCTAATGCTAAGGCAAACTTAAATAAATCTAAAAATTTTGACACATCTGAGGTCGAAAGCAAATTAGTTTTAGACAATTTAACTATAAAAAACAAAGACTTTTTAACCGAAAAAGGTAAAATAGTCGAAGCCTTTAGAAAAGACGAAGAAATTAGAAACCGAAATCTAGAAATCTATAAAAAAATAGATGCTCAAGCAGAAATTTGTAATGTATGGAAAGAGTTGTTTAGAATTACAGGAAATTCTAAAGATGCTTTTAATGTATATGTCCAGCGCCTAACCCTAAAACATTTA
>CALGNG010000234.1 GCA_937958735.1 uncultured Aquimarina sp.
ATAGAATAATGCATTCTCCAATAGAGGCTTCTATAAAACCCTTTTTAATAACTATATCATAGTTTTTTAGACCTTATATCTAAAAGGTTTTACCTACTAGTATTGGATACAAAAAAGCGATTGTATTTCTCAATAATTAAATCTACGTTTTAAATGCAAATATTATATAAACCTCTACTGCTTAAAGTAGTCCTTTTTCGTTAAATTTGCGAGCATTAAGAGAGAATCTGGATTTGTAATGATAGAAGAAATTAAACAATATATTGCGGAAGCGGAAGCGTTTACAGCTACTAGCTTAGAAGAAGTAGAGCAATTTCGCATTAAAATATTAGGTAGTAAAGGACTATTAAAAGAGTATTTTTCCAAGTTTAAATCTGTTCCCAACGAACAAAAAAAAGAATTTGGACAAACTATTAATGCTTGGAAAAGTGCTGCCGAGTCTAAAGTAGCTTCTTTAAAAGAAGCTTTAGAAGACCAACAAGCTGCCGTAAACCTGTTTGGAGACCTAACACGTCCCGCTGCACCTATAGAACTAGGATCCAGACATCCTATATCCTTAGTTAAAAACCAAATTATAGAGGTTTTTAATCGCATTGGCTTTAATGTTAGCGAAGGACCAGAAATAGAAGATGACTGGCATAATTTTACAGCACTAAATTTACCAGAATACCACCCTGCTAGAGATATGCAGGACACGTTTTTTATACAAACCAATCCAGATGTATTATTACGTACCCACACCTCGTCGGTACAAGTACGTTATATGGAAGATAATAAACCACCTATTAGAACCATTTCCCCTGGACGTGTGTTTCGTAACGAAGATATTTCGGCACGCTCGCACTGTATTTTTCATCAAGTAGAAGGTTTATATATAGATAAAGACGTATCGTTTGCAGATTTAAAGCAAACCTTATTATACTTTACTAAAGAAATGTTTGGAAAAAGTAAAATTCGTTTACGTCCTTCTTATTTCCCTTTTACAGAGCCTAGTGCAGAAATTGATATTTACTGGGGTCTAAAAACCGAAACCGATTACAAAATTACCAAAGGAACTGGTTGGTTAGAAATTGGTGGCTGTGGTATGGTAGATCCTAATGTTTTAACTAATTGCGGTATCGACACTAAAGAGTATACTGGTTTTGCTTTTGGAATGGGAGTAGAGCGTATTGCTATGCTATTACACCAAATTGGAGATATTCGTATGTTTTACGAAAATGATGTACGCTTCTTAGAGCAGTTTAAATCGGCTTTATAAAAGTATTATTTATATAAAAGGGCTATGTGATTTCATTTTCATATAGCCCTTTTATACGTTTATATTATTTCTTAAACTATCCAAATAAATATTCCACCACTTCTTCTATTTTGGATACTTTAATAAGTTGCATTCCTTTAAAATCGGTACTTAATTTAGAGTATTTAGAAATCATAACTTGGGAGAAACCTAATTTTTCTGCTTCCTGAACCCTTTGTTCTACACGACTAACGGGTCTTATTTCTCCAGCAAGCCCCACTTCTCCTGCAAAGCAAATTTCTTTACTTAAAGGAATATCCTCGTTAGACGATAGTATAGAACAAACCACGGCCAAATCTATAGCTGGATCGTCTATACTAATCCCCCCAGTAATATTTAAAAACACATCTTTAGATCCTAATCTAAAACCAGCTCTTTTTTCCAAAACAGCTAATAGCATATTTAATCTTTTAACAGGATACCCTGTAGCACTACGTTGTGGTGTCCCATATACTGCAGTACTTACTAATGCTTGTATCTCTATCATTAAAGGGCGTATGCCCTCTATAGTGGACGCTATGGCTGTCCCACTTAACTCTTCTTCTTTCTTAGAAAGCAACAATTCGCTAGGGTTGCTTACTTGCCTTAGTCCAGAGTATTGCATTTCGTAAATACCTAGTTCTGCCGTAGAACCAAATCTATTTTTATGAGATCGTAAAATTCGGTATACAAAATTACGGTCTCCTTCGAACTGCAATACCGTATCTACCATATGTTCCAGTATTTTGGGCCCAGCTATAGTCCCATCTTTAGTAATATGTCCAATTAATAAAACGGGCGTATTACTTTCTTTTGCAAATTTAATAAGCTCGCTTGTGCACTCTCTTATTTGAGAAATACTCCCTGGGCTACTCTCTATATAGTCGGTATGTAGAGTTTGTATCGAGTCTATAACTAACACATCTGGCTGTATGTTGGCTATTTGTTTAAAAATATGTTGCGTTTTTGTTTCGGTAAGAATTAGACAATTGTCTAATTTAGATGGCATACGCTCCGACCTCATCTTTATTTGCTTCTGGCTTTCTTCTCCAGAAACGTATAAGGTCTTAAAAGGCAGATTTAAGGCTATTTGTAGCAACAGTGTGCTTTTTCCAATACCTGGCTCTCCACCTAACAAAGTAAGCGACCCTGGGACTAACCCACCTCCCAGAACTCTGTTAAATTCTTCATCTCCAGTATTAAATCTATATTCAGTAGTTAAATCAATTTCGGAAACCTTTAATGGTTTAGTCGTTCTTTTAGTTGGGCTTCCCGTCGTTTCTTTCCATATTACTTTTTCTTGTTTTTCTACAACCTCTTCTGCGATGGTGTTCCATTCTTTACAAACAGTACATTGCCCTTGCCATTTAGAAAATTGAGAACCACAACTTTGACAGTAAAAAGTGGTTTTTGTTTTTGCCATATTTTATAAAAAAAGCAAGTTACAAAATCCAAAATTTAAAAAAAGCTTGTAATAAAACCGAAATAAATGAGACTAACAGATAGACGAAATACATTATTTTACGATTAAAAGTGTTAAAATGGCATAAAAACTTGCCAGAGACTGTATAATTGTTAATTTAGTAGTATTATGAATAATAATCTTTAATCCCCCAAATACTATGAACGCCCTACAAATAGACAAAGAAACAGTACCATGCTTAAATTTTCCACACAACGAAGTATTAGAAACTATAGAAGCCAAAAAAATTAGAAATCAAGTACTTAATAGAGCCTCTATATTAGGAAATATTGATCGCACAAAAATGCATATTGTATTTAAAGATAGCCTAGGTCTAAAAAAGATACATACCACCATTTGGGCTGTAACCGATAAATATGTAATATTAAAAGGAGCCAGCTTAATTCCTTTACACCGCATTGTAAAAGTCTATTAAACAAACCTAATTTAAAACAGCAAAAAAAGGCTTACGATGTAATTCTAGTAAGCTTTTTTTTGGATTATAACTATATCACAAAACTAACTTACTCTAGTGTCCAAATTTAAAAAAAATCAAACTATTGCTTGCTTAGGCGATAGTATAACTTGTAATAATTTTAGCGGTTATCCAGAATATTTACAAAAATATATGGATAAAGAATTTTCGCATCTAAATTTAACCTTTTTAAACTGGGGTCTAAATGAAGAAACTTTAACGGGTCCTTCCAAGGTAGACTCCCTCCCTACAAGGCCTTTTTTATTTGACAGATTGGATAATTTGTTAAATGGAAATACAAAACCTGACATCATTATTTTTTGTTACGGAATGTACTGTGGGCTTTTTGGAGAACCTTCCGAAGAAATTTTTTGTGCTTACGAGGACAACTTGCGCTATTTCTTGGATCGAATGAAAAAGGAACAGATAAAGGTAATCTTACTTACTCCACCTCCTTTAGCTCTTGATTCTACAAAAGCAACTAAAGGTTTAGGTATAGGCTCTTACCATAAAAATTACGATTTATTACACCCTTATCTATATTACGACGAGGAAGTAATACAAGAGTTTATGTGCACTATTTTATTTACCACACATCCTGTTATTTGGGACAGAATAGACATCCATACCCCACTTATTAACAATAAAGAGCTTTGTTACGGTAAAGATCCTGTCCACCCTAATATAAAGGGACACGAGGTTATTGCTTCGGAAATAATTAAAAATTTCGTGTAATTTACAGTTTTTTAACTTCTAAATCCATAAGTAGCCCTAGTTCGAAAGAAGCCTCTAAAAGTTCGCTTTTTATATCTTCTATACGTTTAAAATTATAGTTATTGGCCTTGTATATTTTGGCTGTATGGTATAAAGCTACAGGCTCATGTATTGCATTTTCCACGTACTTTTCTATAATTTCCAAGGCTTTTTCTTTTTCCCCAGAGTGTAAATAACTCCAAGCCAACCAATCGTAAGACATGGCAGTAGGTCTATTAAATACTTCTTTTTTTGCTAAAACCACTGCTTTACTAAGATTCTTGTTTTTAGACACCAACAAATCTATAACATAAGTATTATACATGTCTCCATAGGCTCTATTAGAGGCTAATTCTAAAAACATATTCTCATATATTTTACTAAAAACAAAGTCTTTAGAAAATGTAGCCAATTCCGCCTTTAACAAATACAGGTCTGGGGTCTGCTTAAATTTTAAAATAGAGTCTAAAATACGATTGGCCTCTTTAGGGTTATGATTATAGGCATACTGGATCCATCCTATATTTTTTAACACATAAGTATTACTAGGGTCTAAAGCAAGGACTTTTAAATACTGCTCATAAGAGCTTTGTATAGATCCTTGATGCCCATAAAAATCTCCCAAGTTAGAATAAGACCAAATTTTAAAAGTCTTATTATTTTGTTCTATTGCCCGTTTCTTGGCCAATTCTAAAAACTGAATAGCTTTATCTAGATTCCCTTGATGGTCTTCCCATTTTGCTTTTCTAATAAAATAGTTAAAACTATTAGGCTTTTTAATTGCCTCTAAATAAGTATTCGCTTTATGTATATTGCCTAACTCTAAGTATACATCAAAAAATAACTGATTGGTGATTTCCTTTTTTTGACCTGTACTTTTGGCTTTTCCTAACAGAGGCAAACACTCTTTAAACTTGTGCTTAGAAATATAGTTTCTACACAAGGCATGCAAAACTCCTACTTGTCTAGGATTTCCTTCTTCCAGAATTTTCCCATAATATTCTTCTGCTTTATTAATATGATTAATATCCCCATCGTAAGCATATAGAGCTTCGTGGGCTTTGGCTAAATGGCTTAAGTACAAGTACTCTTCTGGTTTTTGCTCTACTCTAGTATTCCAATACTCTAATTCGCGCTTATTGCGGTTAAAATCTACCGTGTCTTTAAAAGAAAGGTACTTATCGTAATCTATACGATTCCCTACTGTTTCTTTAGATGGCTGGGAGCAACTTACCACCAACACAATACTTAGCAATACTATTATGTTATAAAATTGTATCATACATATTCGATTTTATACAACTATCCATCATCGACATTTTCTTAAAATACTAGCACACAATAAACAGATAGTAAAACACTTTAACCTATTACCAAGGTCTAGGTAAATAAGGGAAACTAGACTTAAAACCTCTATCGTTTCCTTCTACAAAATCGGTGTTTAAAGTTGGATTCTCCATACCATCTTCTCCTCCAAAAATTAGTATTAATTCCGTATCCATTACATCGTCCTCTAGCGCTCTGCCAGTAAGCACTTTTCCTGTATTGGGGTCAAAAAAAGTAGTTTGTCCTTCTAAGTTTACATTAAGCACATCGTTGGCTAGTAAAGAAGCTAGATTAGAAGCCGTTTGCCCTAAGGCATTAACATCTAAACTGCTATTATAAGCAGGGCTTATTCTTAATAAAAACGCTTCCATTTCATCTTTAAATTCCTCCTGTAAATCTTCTGTAAGGGTTAAATTAAAGACCTCTTTACGAGCTCCAGAAACTAAAGCCGTATTAATGGCTGGTCGCCCTACTCTATCCTCTTGTATAAAAGTTCCATCAAAACCTTCCACTACCTCTTCGCTATTCTTATTAAGACCTGCCTCGTCGTTTAAACTACAGCTACCTATAGAAATACTTAATAAAATGGTATAATATATATATGTAAATTTCATCAGTCTATTTTTTAACTTTTATTGTTTTCTGTGGCTACTGGCCCATACGTTAATCGTAGAGGAATCTCCCAGTAAACTTTTAGGAACTTCCACCACTGCAGAAAGCACATTAAGTCCATTCCAAGTATCGTTACCTGGATTGTTAAAACTAGAAGCCCTGCCGTCTCTTATTTCTAAAAACGTTTGAATATCAAAGAAAAAAGGATCGTCTGTAATTCCAGCAAAATACTTTAACCCTTCTTGGGAATTTAAAGTAATTTGATCTTCTAAATAAGGTGTAATAGTAACCCTACCCTTAATTGTGGCATTTTCTAATATTTGAATTTCTTTTCCGGTAACCGCTGGCTTTTCTGGACCAAAAAACCACATAAAATCCCCTCTTCTTACAGCTTGTATTACAAGATCTTCTATATTATCCTTATTAGTGTCTATATTAATTTGCAGCACAACATTCTGATCGAAATTAGCAGTTTCGGATGATACAGGACTTAAAACCCCTTGCGTTGTAACAATAAACGTAAGGTTATCTGTGTTTTCACCCTGAAAAGCATAAAGATCTGCTATATCGGAACTTTGGTTAATTACAGAAGGAGCATCTATATGGTCCGAGGCAATTAATGCTACGGCAAGAATGCTTATTAGGCTAATAATAGTAATCTTCTTTTTCATTTTATTTTTTTTGTATTGAAAAATAATTATTTGTTCTTTTTTAAATGAAAGACATAAGAAAAGTTCCAACCGAAAAATAAATTCCCGTCTTTGGAATTAAAATTTACTGGAGTTTCGGTAATAACTTGATCTTCGCTAAACGCTCCTGTGTGAGTAAAAAACATTTGGATTAATACTTTAGATACCTCCCAGTTTATCCCTAAGGAAAAAGGGCCAAAAGTTTCTATAGATTCTAAAGCAAATGGCTTAGGAACATAAAAATATTCTGAAGCAACAGATACATGTTTCCCTAATTTGTATCGCCCTCCAATACCCACAGCAAATTGAAACTTGGGATCTTGTTCAAAAGTAGTAGAGCCTCTATAAATAAAAGTAGGAGACAATTGTACAGATAGTTTTGGATCTAATTTTCTAGCCAATAATAATTGACCTGCAAAGGTAGTTTTGTCTATAAAATCTCCATTTTTATTTATGGCTGTTTTAGGAATACTATTATTATAAATATCGCTAGGTCTTGGATTATCACTTAAAGAAACGTTTTCTAAATTTTTGCTTCTATAAGATTGTGCTGCAACTACAGTTAAACTAAATGGAGTCTTTCTTGCCCCTGTTGTTTGGCGGA
>CALGNG010000235.1 GCA_937958735.1 uncultured Aquimarina sp.
TACTATAGATTTAGATCTGGATCACATACTATTTAGGTATAAAAAGAAAAAAAAGTTTGCTAAAAACGCCGTTTACCAAGAGCGTGTAATTTTCCCTGTTAGCGAGTGTAATCTAAATACCAAAGTTGGAGGAAGTGGTGGTGTACAGATCTATGATTTTATATTCGAAAAATTTGTACCCAACGAAAAAGAAAATGTAGAAGTAAACATTTTGGAAAAAAATGGAGGAAGATCTACCCGAATTGTAATTCCTCGTAAAAAAATTATTAACCCAGAGGTGTTGTACTAATAATATTTTAGGATGTTTTTTTGTAGGGTTTTTTAGTTCTTATTTGTTTTTAGGTAGTTAGATGGTATTAGTGCAAAACTAATCCAGTGTATTACTAATATAAAGCAAGACAAATATGTTAAAAAGAAAACTTGGAATAGTAAGCCTTATACAATTGCGAAATATTTTTGCTGTGTTTTTAATAACAAGTACTGTATTGTTTTTTTATTTACTAAAAAATAACACAACTATAATTTTAACAACAGGGGAGGAGGTGCTTTATACTATGGCTTTTTTTATACCCATGGCATTAGTAATGTATGTATCCTACAATATCTATTTATCGGTGTTTATAAAAGAAGAAGAGTTAACGCCTTTTAAGTAGCAATTTAAAAAAAGAAGAATTTAGGCTATAATCAACTGCTTTTATCTATTACTAATTACATTATTTTTAATAGATAAAAAGGGCTCGTAGGTATTGATAATACAGAGAAGTTATTCTAATAGATCTAATTTTATATAGTATAGTAAATATTAGGTTTTGTTTTTCTGAAATAGAATGTCCAATAGTTTATAATTTAAAAACAGCATATAATGGAAGTAAAAAAGACGCTATCTAAATCTAAAAAAGCAGAAAAAAGAGAGGTTAAAGCACTTAAAAAAGTATCGAAATTGTTACCTGGTTTAGGAAAGTTATTAGGCGTTTTTGCCAAACCAGTTATAAAAGTAAGTAGAAAAGGAATAGAAAATGCTCCCAATATTCCAGGAGTAAAGCAAGTAAAACAAGTTAGAGGTATCCAATCCAAAAGCGAGAAATCTAAGGTTAAGGAATCGGTAAATACCTATGAAGAACATTCTAAATCTGGTGGGGTAAAATTTTCAAGTAGTTCAAAACATTCCAAAATAGATTTTAAAAAATTCGTAGAAATAAGCCCTACAGCAGCTGATTTATTGAAGAAGACTAAAGCAATGAAATCTAATATAAAATCTAATATGAAATCTAAAATGAAACCAAGAGAAATAAAAGTAGCTGCGCCTAAACAAAGAAGACAATAATATATTTATGCAAAAGATATTTATTTTAAGACCTTTATTATTACAAAAATTAAAACGATTATCTCCTTTGCTAATTGTAGTGTTAGCATTAGGGCTTAGGACGCTAATGCTTAATAGTTATTCCACAGATCATAAAATAACACAGCATTTAGAGCAGGAAGTAGTGGCTATTAAAGACAGCCTGCTTTGCTCTTTAAAATCGGATAGAATAGTTTCTTTAGTTAAAGAGATTCAAATAGACACGGTACAGCAGCCATTGGCTCAGACTTTAAAGCAGTAGTGTATTACAATGGTTTTGGCTGTTTTTATAGACAGATAAAGTGCCATACTGTTTGGTAACTTATGCATAAATGTCTAGCTGTTTATAAGTGCTAAACTATTTTTGATAGCTGTGCTTATTTTAAAAACAATGCTTGAATTATTATTTTTTGGCTAAATCTATAAATTAACATCTCTCTCTCTCTCTCTCTCTCTCGTGTTAATAGCCGTTTTTAGGAGACAAAAAACCTTTTCTTATTTCGAATTTATCTTACAAAAGATTACTGATAAGGGTGGTTTTGTAGGGTTAGAATACCTAGAAAAGTCTCTTGTAATTTTGGTAAATACTATAATTATATAACGAATCCTTGGCTTTATTTTATATAGTTATGCTATAATTAAGAAGTATAACATAGTGCTAGTATTTACGTTATTTTAACTATACGGATAGATAGTTGTAAATCTTAATTTTTTATATAGTCCATTATATTAAAAGTTAATAGGGTATACTGGAGCTAAATTGTTTTTAATAAGAAGTGTAGTAATACCAACCTGGGTTAGCATCTAATAATTGCATTTGTTTTCGTAATAAAAGCAATTATAACTTAAGTTATACTTCTGTTTTTTGTTTATATAAAAATATATGGTGCTAATATTTTAAAATCCATTTGGTGTAAATCAATATTAATAATTTTCTCTCTATTAGAGAAGGTGTTTAGTAATAATTAAAAACATGCAAAAATATTATATTAAATTTTCAAGAGTTATCATGGGAGTTATATTATTTATTGTTGGTTTTTCATTAGGTGGAGAAGACACAGATATTTTAGTACCTATTAAAACCCTGTTTAGTAATTATCAACCGGTATTTGATAAAAAAGTAGTTAGACAGAGATCTTTTGGAGTTTTAGATAAATCATATTATGATTTTTGTAAAGATTTAGGCTTCCAAGAAAGTAGTAATAATTATAAAGCAGTTAATAGACTTGGGTATTTAGGGAAATATCAATTTGGAAGTTCAACCCTTAGATGGGTTGGAGTAAAAAATAAAACAGAATTTTTGAACAATCCCTTATTGCAAGAAAGAGCCTTAAAAGCGCTTATTTCAAAAAACAAGTATCTACTAAGAAATTATATAAAAGTGTATAACGGTAAATTTATTGGAGGGGTACGTATATCCGAGTCAAGTTTAATTGCAGCGGCCCACTTAGGAGGCGCAGGCAATGTTAAAAAGTTTTTAGACTCTAATGGGCGTATAATTTTTAAAGATGCAAACAATACAGCCATTACTAAATACATGAAGAAGTTTAGCAATTACGATCTTTCTAGGATACCCGCAGATAGAAAGGCTAAAGTAACATTGTAATTAAAAAAATAGAGTCCTAAGTATTTTTTATATTTTTTTGATTCGAACAATTAGAAAAGTAAGGAAGTTTTTGTCTTTAAAATATCCATTATAGGATATATAATAATAGAGGTCAGTAGTTAATTGCCTATCAATTGAGCTTGATAAATTTTATCGCCCTGTACCATTTTTGATATTAAGTTATTGAATATAGTTTCTTTGTTTTGAGATCTATTTATTCTAAAGCAAAATTCATTAAAATATCTA
>CALGNG010000236.1 GCA_937958735.1 uncultured Aquimarina sp.
ATAAAAAGAATCCTAATATATCTATTTCTATAAGCGAATATGGTATTGGTGGTAATGTGGACCATCAAGATCCATCTAAATTAGAGCGTCCAAAAGGACGTTTTTTTCCAGAACAAGAACAAAATTTTTATCACGAAACTACTTGGAAACAACTTAAAGAAAGGGACTTTGTTTGGGGAACTTTTATATGGAATATGTTCGACTTTTCTGTAAATAAATGGAATAGAGGAGGAGTTCTAAATCTAAATCATAAAGGATTAGTAAGTTTTGATAGAAAAACCAAAAAAGACGCTTTCTATTTTTATAAGGCAAACTGGTCTAAAATACCAGTAGTACATATTACAGAAAGTAGAAATACAGAGCGTACGCAACAACAGGTAAACGTAAAAGTGTACAGCAATTTAGAAAAAGTAGTATTGATAGTAAACGGTATAGAAATCGCTACAAAAAAGCCTAATGAATCCTCTAAAATAGTAGTGTTTGAAAAGGTAACACTAACAGAAGGAGAAAACCATATAGATGTATTAGCAAACAATAAAACCCAAAAATATACCGACCACGTAGAGTGGAATTATATAAAGTAATTGGATTACATGTATCAAAACAACAACAATCCAATCAATAGTTATAGCGCTATGGCTAATACTTAGAACTAAAATTACAAGTAAACTTATAGTATTAAATAAGAGTTCTAAGAAGAACTAGTTTTTTTATTTAAAAAATAAAGACCTAATAGTGGACCCAAACTTAAAATTATAAAAGGAAGGTAAGTATCTAAGCCATTTATAAAACTATTCATAATCTGAATACTAAAAATGGTTAATAGAAAACCAATACTATTGACCAATGTAATAGCCGTTCCTTTATAAACAATAGGAGCAGATTGCGCCACCAGTGTAGAGAGTTGTGGAGAATCTGCAATAACAAACATGCCCCACATAACCATAAAACTTAGGAATACAGGAGTAGGGAGTTGTATACTAATAGGAAAAAATAGGATACAAGCCAAAGAAACCCATAAACTTGTTTTAGCGACCCATTGGCTAGAAAATTTTTGGGCTAAAAAACCACCAAAAATGCAGGAGAAAAAACCACTTACAATAATTATAAAAGACCAAAGACTAATGTTTAGAGAGGTATTATTAATTTGGTTATAAGTCGTTAGTAATAATGGAGTAAAAGCCCAAAAAGTATATAACTCCCACATGTGTCCAAAATAGCCAAAACTAGCTTTGCGCAATGCGGGTACAGAAAAGATGTTTAATATTATTTTAGGTTCAAACTTACTACCTTGTTTGCTATATGGTCCTACTGGTACACCAAACCCAATAAGTAAAGCACCTATAACAGAAAGTGTTGATGTAATAATAATTACAAATTGTAAACTATTTTTTAGCGATATAAAATTAAAAAAATGAGGAATTGCGGTACCCAGAACTAATGTTCCTACAAGAAACCCCAAGGCACGTCCTAAACCATTCTTAAAAAAATCAGAAGCTATTTTTATACCTATAGGATAAATCCCAGCAAGGCAAATCCCAGTAATAAACCTTAAAATAGCAATACTCCAATACGTGTTACCTGGAATTAATAAAGCAAAATTGCTTAACGCAGAAAATAAAGCACAAAATAAAAACACCTTAGAGGCTTTAAACCGATCTGCAATACTAAAAAAAGCAAAAATTAAAGTGCCAATAATAAAACCAAACTGGATTACACCTGTAAAAAAACCAATACTATTGGGGTTAATATGGTAGGTTTCCGCAAGTTGTTTTATAACGGCATTAACTGCAAACCATACCGAAGTACAAGAAAATTGAGCAAAGACAATTAAAAATAACGTCTTCTTTTGGCTTAGGGACATAATAGATTTATAGATTTACCTTAACATTATAAGAATTTAGCAATTCTAAATGCTCTTCTATCTTAAAAGTAGCCGACTTAAATTGACTACGTCTTTCTTTTCCCTGTTGTTGCCTGTATGCACTGCGTACAAACCTACGAATATCCTCCTTAGAATTTAAAAATAGACCAGGTACAGCCACTGTTCTTCCATCATCATTTTTTGCAACCATAGTAAAAAAGGAAGAATTACAATGTTTTATTTCTCCAGTTTTTATATTTTCCGCTTCCACACGAATCCCAACAACCATAGAGCTACGTCCTACAAAATTAACCGCAGCTTTCATGGTTACCAATTCTCCCACCTCTACAGGTTGTAAAAAATCTACCTTATCTACACTAGCTGTAACCGCATAATAGCCCGAGTATTTTGCAGCACAAGCAAAAGCAATTTGATCCATTAAAGATAAAATATAACCTCCATGTATTTTACCACTAAAATTAGAGTGAGAAGGTAGCATAAGTTCGGAAATAGTAATATGGGATTCGGAACTGTGTTTAAACGTAGACATATATAAAATTGGGTATTTAATTTTTTGGAAAGATACTAATACCTATTTGTTTCTAAGAATAGGAGGGCAGAAAAAGACTACACAATTAATTATATTCTATACTCTTTTTTTGTTTTCGTCCCTTAAAAAATCGATTAAAAAGATAAAGGAAAACCATTAACCTATAAGTGCTTAAGTAAGTAGTTGTAAAGCAGGTAATTTATAAAAGCAGTATTTTATTTTTTGAAATTTTATAGTATGTTTCTTTTAGTAAAGAATTCGATACCATATTTTAAGTATTTTTGCGAACAGTTATGAAAGTATGTATTGCAGAAAAGCCAAGTGTAGCCAGAGAAATCGCCTCGGTATTAGGAGCCAACATTAAATGTGATGGATACTACGAAGGGAATGGGTATGCGGTAACCTATACCTTTGGACACTTATGTACTTTATTTGAACCTAACGACTACAAACCCCATTGGAAGAGTTGGGACCTAAATAACCTTCCAATGCTACCAGAAAAATTTAAAACCAAGGTTGTAGACAACGCAGGAATTCAAAAACAATTTAATATTATAAAAAAACTATTTGACAGCGCAACTGTAGTAATAAATTGTGGGGATGCTGGTCAAGAAGGAGAATTAATACAGCGTTGGGTAATAGGCCAAGCAGAGTATAAAGGAGAAGTACAACGCTTATGGATTTCTTCGCTAACCACAGAAGCCATTAAAGATGGTTTCGAGCATTTAGAACCTTCTACTAAATACGATAATTTATATTATGCAGGCTTTTCTAGAGCTATAGGGGATTGGTTATTAGGGATGAATGCT
>CALGNG010000237.1 GCA_937958735.1 uncultured Aquimarina sp.
GGAGTTAAAAAAAGGACCTACTCCATCCCTTGCAGTAGTAGATGCTGGAGCAGAAACCCAATTTTGATTAAATAAAGAATTTCCGACAGCAAAACTAGTCCGTTGGTCGTTACCCACATTTCTTGCTATAAAGCCAAAAGCATTAGGCGAAGCATCTAATACTGTGGTTGCTCCTCCAGGAAAATTTTCGCCTATTTCGGGTTTTAAAATTTCGATATTTTCTTCTAAGGTATCTCCATTGTCCGAGCTACAGGCGTATGTAGCTAAGATAATACTACTATAGAAAAGGTGTTTTAATAAAGGTATTTTCATGTATGTTAGAATGGTTTTTAGATTAAAAACAGGGCTTTATAATCTAGCTAGTTTTAGTAGGTTGTGCAATGTAGATAGGAAAGGGGGGCGAAATTTTAAAAAGAATATCTATTTACAAATAGTTTTGTTATCTTAAGCTAAACCTAAAAAATTCCCAACAATTAAATAATAAATTGCTGGGAACCGGAAAAAAACTAAAGAGTGTTGCTATATATTTATTTGTAAGCCTAGTTTACTACCTGCCTCTACTAAAGCATCGCCAAGAAGCCTTAAGGCATCCACTGCGGTGCTTACTTTAGCACCTTCTACAGAAGTAGCACCTTCAGAAATAGCAAAATCAAAAGGAATTGCAATAGCATTAATACTATTTTCTGCCAAGGTAAAGGCATCAGCAATTTTTTTGGCAGCATTGGCATCTTCACGAGTAATTAGATTCTCTAAAGAAATACCACTTATGTTTTTATATTCACCAAAATACACATTTTTGATTCCTTCAAAATTTAATATAATATCTCTGTGTGTATTGTCGCTAAAACAAGAATGCTCGTCTTCTTGATTTTGTTGTTCTAAAGCTGTTGCCATACGCTCTCCAGCTAATTCGGATCCAGAAAGTTCTGCAATACTTTTTAATAAGTTGGTTAAAATAGCATTGTTTTCTAAGGCTAAAAACTCGGTATTGTAATTAGTCCCAACAGTCCATTGATCTACTAAAAACTCTAAATTTTCAATTAATAAATTGGCACATACTATTAGGTAGTCTCTTCTTCTATTTTGATTGGTAGCAGTAGTGCTTCCGTCTACAAAATCGGTAAAAGATCTTAAACCTGCTTGTTTTTCTGCTGGAGCGGTATTGTCTTGCCCCCACAGTAAAAATTCTATAGCATGGTACCCAATGCTTACATTGGTTTCTCCACCATCTCCATTTTTACTTATTAAAATTTCTTTAGTAATAGTAGGGTAGGTAGTTGGGGTGTTTATAATACCCGAAGCTGTAGTGCCTTCTACATAATCAATAAAGTTCTCATCCAATGGCCAAGAGTTTAATAAGCCTTCAGGACCTTCGTCTATTACATTACCACTATTGTCTACAGTTTCTCTATCTATTGGTCCATTGGCAAATCTAAAGGCTTCTGTGGTCCCATAACTTTCTCTAGCAGTTAACCAAGCCTGTTTACTGGCTTCAAAATTAACTTGGTTTGGAGTAGCTATAAAAGTATTTAAAGTGTTTTGTAGTGTTTTGGCATCGTCCAAAGCATCTTGATAATTGGCTAATACAATAGTAGAGTAGTTTAAAGCAATATTTTCTACTGTTATTGCTGCAGATTGATCTTCTGGAGAAAAATTATCATCGTCACTACTGCAAGATATAATTAAAGAGGTACCTAAAAATAGAGTAGTCCTTATTACGTTAAATAGTTTCATTTAAAATTTAATTAGATTTAATATAAATAGTTTTGCGCAAATATATAATGGCATTATATTAATTCCAAGTTTATTTAGATTTATTTAAAATAAGAAAAGAGGGATGGTTTAAATTTATAAATAGATTGCATTGTGTTTTTTGAATATTAGGTAAGTAGTAGTCTACCTAATAAATTTAGTCAAGACCATTCACTTTAGTGTATTTAGATACTAAAAATTTATCTATATAGTATGGCTTGAAAACTAAGTAAACTATTAGTTAGTTTGGGTATAAATATACAGATAGGATGGGTAATGAATATTTAGAGCACCATCGTAAGTTTAATGATGATGGTGCGTTTTATAGTGTAATGGCTTTAAGGTATATAGGACACTATAGACCTGAAGTTTAGAATGGTTATTTGTAGGTGTATTTTACTACTTTAATAGAATAAAATAAGGTTTGCTACAATTGCATTTTTACTTTAAAATTTAATAATCGAGGGGTAAGAAAGTTAGGGACAGCAAATTGTTGCTGGCTATTGGCATCTCTTACAAATGTATTGGTTGCAGCATTACGCGTATTAAAAATGTTAAAGAGCTCTAATCCAATTTCGAAAGACTCAAAAGTGTTTAAAAACTTAAAAACTTTAGCTTCTCTATTTTTTCCTACTAATTCGTAAAAGGTCCCAATATCTGCTCTACGGTAATCGCGTAATCTATTCTGAAACAAAAAAGGATCTGCTCCAGCAGGGGAACCACCAGGTAAGCCTGTTTGATATACTATATTAAGGTAAGCCTTAAGGTTAGGAATGCTCTTTACATAATCCTGGAACAATACTCCAAACTTTAAACGTTGGTCTGTAGGGCGTGCAATAGATCCTCTGTTATCTTGATTTTCTTCTGTTTTTAAATAACCAAAACTAAACCAGCTTTCGGTTCCAGGGACAAATTCACCATTTAATCTTACATCTAAGCCATAGGCGTAAGCTTTCGTGTTGTTGGTTGCATTATATCGTATGCGAACATTTTCTATAGAATAGGGATTTACATCGGTCATATTTTTGTAGTATGCTTCCGTTGTTAATTTAAAAGGTCTTTTCCACATTTTAAAACTATGATCATTTCCTAAAACAAGATGAAAAGATTTTTGAGCCTTAACATTTGGGTTTACTATACCGTTTTGTGCACGTAATTCTCTATAAAAAGGTGGTTGATAATATAATCCTGTTCCTATGCGAAACAGCATATCTTTTTTCCAATTTGGTTTTATAGCAAACTGTGCTCTAGGGCTAAAAACAGTTTGATTATTAGAGCCTGAAATGGCATCGGTTACAGTCCAGTTATGTGTTCTTAATCCAGCGTTATACCATACGTTATGTTCTCCTATTGTAGTGCGTT
>CALGNG010000238.1 GCA_937958735.1 uncultured Aquimarina sp.
TTTAACAGGTATGGAAATAGCTAATGCATCTTTATTAGACGAGGCTACAGCGGCCGCAGAAGCTATGACGTTGTTGCATAGAGTGCGTAGTAAATCTAAAAAGAAAGCAAATATTTTTTTTATAGAAGAACATACTTTTCCGCAGACAATAGATTTGATAATAGGAAGAGCAATTCCTATAGGTATAAAAGTAGAAATAGGAACTGTAAGTAAAGAGGTATTAGAAAACCCAGCAGTTTTTGGAGTATTGTTGCAATACCCTAATAGTAATGGTAAAATAGAAAACCCTTCTGTATTAATAGAAGAAGCAAAGAGATGCGATGTAAAAGTAGCAGTAGCGTCAGATTTGTTAGCGTTAACCCAGATAACTCCTCCAGGAGAAATGGGAGCAGACGTAGTAATAGGAACTACACAGCGTTTTGGTATCCCTTTAGGATATGGTGGTCCACATGCTGCTTATTTTGCAACAAAAGAAGCTTTTAAAAGAAATGTGCCTGGTAGAATTATTGGGGCAACAGAAGACAGTAATGGGAATGCTGCTTATCGTATGGCGTTACAAACTAGAGAACAGCATATAAAAAGAGAAAAAGCTACCTCTAATATTTGTACGGCCCAAGTATTGTTAGCAGTAATGGCAGGTATGTATGCTGTATACCATGGTAAGGCGGGGATACAAGCCATAGCAAACCGGATCCATTTACAGACCGTTAAATTAAAGACGGAATTGGAGAATTTGGGATATTTAGAAGAAAATCAACAATTTTTTGATACGATCAAAATTGCGGTAACCAATAAAGAAGTTATTAGAAAAATAGCCTTAGATAAAGAGATTAATTTTAGGTATTTTGAAACTAACCATGTTGGGATTTCGTTACATGAAAAAACCACTTTGGAAGATGTAGAAGCCATTATAAGTGTTTTTGCAAAAGCAACAGACAACGTAATTGGGGCTATGGATTGGAGTGTTGCAGAAAATACAGGAGCAATTCCCGCGGATTTAAACCGTACCAGTACTTTTTTAACACACGAGGTATTTAATTCTTACCATTCCGAACATGAGATGCTGCGTTATATGAAGCGTTTGGAGAACAAAGACCTTTCTTTAGTCCATTCTATGATTGCATTAGGCTCTTGTACAATGAAGCTAAATGCTACAGCAGAAATGATGCCTTTAACGTGGAACGAGTTAGCTAACATCCATCCATTTGTTCCGCAAAAGCAAGCTGCAGGCTACCATAATATGTTTGCCAATTTGGCAAAATGGTTGTCGGAAATTACAGGGTTTTACGCTACATCTTTGCAGCCCAATAGCGGTGCGCAAGGCGAGTTGGCTGGTTTAATGGTAATTAAAGCTTATTTTGAAAACCAAGGAGCTACACATCGCAACATTACATTAATCCCATCATCGGCACATGGAACCAATCCAGCTACAGCAGTTATGGTAGGACAAAAGGTGGTAATTGTAGCTTGTAAAGAAAATGGAGATATAGATATAGAAGACTTAAAGGCAAAGGCTATTCAGTACAAAGAAAACCTAATGGCTTTAATGATTACCTATCCATCTACCCATGGTGTATTTGAAGAGAATATTAAAGAAATTTGCGAAATTATTCATAATAATGGAGGTAAGGTCTACCTAGATGGAGCCAATCTAAATGCTCAATTAGGCTTAACTAGCCCGGGATTTATAGGGGCAGATGTATGTCATTTAAATTTACATAAAACATTTTGTATACCGCATGGAGGTGGAGGCCCAGGTATGGGGCCTATTGCAGTAACCAAAGAATTGGCACCATTTTTACCAGGAAATGCAGTTATTGCTACAGCAGGGGGGGATAAGGCTATTAATGCTATTTCTGCTGCTCCATGGGGAAGCGCAAGTATACTCTCTATATCCTATGCTTACATAGCGTTAATGGGAGCAAAAGGTTTAACACAAGCTACCCAAATGGCTATTTTAAATGCTAATTATATAAAGGATAGTTTGTCTGGGCATTATCAGGTATTGTTTACAGGTAAAAACAATCGTAGTGCACACGAATTAATTATAGATTGTAGACCATTTAAGGGGTATGGAATAACAGTAACAGATATAGCGAAACGATTAATGGATTACGGTTTTCATGCGCCAACAGTTTCTTTCCCTGTAGCAGGTACTATGATGATTGAGCCAACGGAAAGTGAAACGGTCGAAGAGCTGGATAGATTTATAAAAGCTATGGTTAGTATTAGAGAAGAGATAGAAGAGGTAATTACAGGGACAGCTTCAAAAGAAGTAAATGTATTGGTAAATGCGCCACATACAGTGCAAGTAATTACAAAAGAAACTTGGGATATGCCATATTCTAGAGAAAAAGCAGCATTTCCTTTGCCTTATGTTAAAGCAAATAAATTTTGGCCAAGTGTGGGGCGTGTTAACGATGCTTATGGCGATAGAAATTTAATGTGTAGTTGTCTGCCAATTGCTGCTTTTGAGAAACAAGAAGAAATATTAATTCCAGTAAGCTAATTAAGATATGAGCCAAGAATTAAAAAATATTGTATTACAAAATATGCATGAAGAGCTAGGGGCTAAAATGGTTCCTTTTGCAGGATATTTAATGCCTATCCAATACAGTTCGGTATTAAAAGAGCATAAAGCGGTACGGGAAAAAGTAGGTATTTTTGATGTATCCC
>CALGNG010000239.1 GCA_937958735.1 uncultured Aquimarina sp.
CTGTTATTAACTCAATCTTTTATCTAGGCGTATTCAGAAAAGATAAAACCCTTTAAATACGCGGATTGCTTTATTAATTTAGGTAAATAAAACCCCGAAAACAGCCATTAAAAGCTAAAAACGGGGTTTTATTTTTCGTTGATTATGAAAAGACAAAGAGTAACTGAACTTCAGCACTATTTTTCATTTTATGCTCGTTTCTTTCAGAGTAATTTAGGTAAAATTTATATAGCTATCCCTTGATTATCAAATACAACTAGAATTTTATAACAAATTTAAAATAGTTGCTTAAATAGGTCTTAAAAAATTGCCCTACAAAAGTTGGGTAGTCCAATGCTCAATTGATAGACTATTAACTACTGACCTCTAAAAATTGAAATGGAAGAAAATTTCAGCTTTAAAAGAGGATAAATTGATTATTCTAGCTTAAACACTCCTCCTAATTGGATTTAATAACTTTATACAAGGATATAAGTTTGATCTGTAATAAGAAGAAAAATAACAAAATTACACTCCAACTTAAATAGGGTTTTCTCTATACGAGATAAAATTAACAACTTATAAAATGGCGAAAAAAATGGTTACAGGCAGTATCTCACCAAACTTACAAGCTTAAATAATTATTTATTCTTAGCCATTCCAAACTTGATTCTACCTCTCGACAGACAAGTACTAAAACCCTACACATATCTAAATAAAACTAAAAAACAGCATCTTCAAATTATTACTAGAAGTCTAAATTGCAATACCATTAACCAAAAAAAAGGCTTAGATTCTTACAAACCCAAGCCTTTCCCTCCAACTTCATCAAAAAAAGAAAGATACCGTTACGATCAGCTATTTTTCAAAATAAATAATTTCGCCTTCTTTTCTATACTTTATACCCATAGGAACAAAAATGCTTTTAAGAGCAATCTCTAAACTATTATAAGGAAAAGAACCTGTAAAGTTTAAATTTAACAATCTAGAGTCTTTTGCTTTAAATGTTACAGGATAATAATTCTGAAATTCCTGAATAACTAATCCAAATGGCACGGCATCGAACTGGCTTTTTTTAAGACTTATCCATTTAGGACTTAAATCCGTCTCATTAGTCATTCGTTTTTCGCTATTTATATAGCTTATTTTATCTCCTTTTTTTATTACAGTCGATTCATTTTTAACACCAACTCTAACACTGCCTTCGAAACATTGAGTGGTAAAATTATCTTTTCTTGATACCACATTAAACTTAGTCCCTAAGACCGTAACACTCCCATTATTAGTGTTTACGGTAAATTTATTTCCTTTTTCTACACTAAAATACCCTTCTCCTTTTAAAGATAATTTCCTACTAAAATAAAATAAATACTTGTTATACTCTAATTCCGAAGAAGCACTAATCACAACCTTAGAATTGTCTGGTAAAATAATGGATTTTGTTTCGGCTATATTAGTTTTACTAATCACATTCCCCATAAAATAAACAAAAGAGAATCCTGCTAACAGTAATAAAGACGCCGCTATGGATAAACTCATAACCAAAGAGCTAAAATTAAGCTTTCTTACTTTCGATTTCTCCACATTGTTCTTTGAAGACTCTATCCTCTGCATCAACTCTAAATATTCTTCTTCGTTAGATTTTTGATTAGGAACTTTTAATTTCTTTATCCCATCCACAATCGCAACATAAGATTCATAATCCTCGTGTAACAAAAAACGATCTGCTTCCTCCTGTGACAAATCATTATTTAGCCATTTGGCTAAAAAATAATCTTTATCATCCATAATATCCTTCATAGTACTGATTCTAAAAATTGTATTGTTTATAAAAAATATATTTTAATTCTAAACTATTATAAAATTAAACTTTTCCGATTTTTTCTCTTAAAAAAACCAATGCATTATGCATTCTTTTTTCTACTGTTTTTACAGAGATCTCCAGTAGCTCACTAATCTCTTTATATTTCTTCTGATCTATCCTGTTTAACAGAAAAACTTCTCTCTCTTTTTCTGGAAGTAAAGCTAGTGTTACATTAATTTTATCTAAAAACTCTTTTTCCTCCAAAACATAATCTGGAGACTCTATCTCAAATAACCTTTTATTCATTGTTGAATGATGATCCAACTTCATTTTTTCTCTTTTTAAATCGTTCATAAATGCATTCTTTACTAACACAAAAATGTATCCTTTAGCTTTAGAAAAAGAAACGTCCTTACAATTATTCCACAACTTTACAAAAGCATCTTGAAGCAAATCTTTTGCTTTATCTAAATCGCCATATTTATAATAAAAATAATTCTGTAAGTCCTTGTTGTTTTCTATAAAAACTTTCTTGTAAACCATCTCGTCACATACATTTTCTAAGCCTTGCATCCAATCTTAAATTAAAAGTTATTAATCGTAAAACTAATCACTTATATCTAATTGCACAAACAAAATTAAAGCCTGTAATTATTACTTTTAATTAATCTTTAATTAAGTTTAATTTAACTAACCTACTATAATAAAACAATTAACTCTACAGTTACCCTACTTTATTTTACAAAATAATAATATTTTATTTACGCTTCCCTTAAAACAAGAGAGCTTAACTCCTTATTATAATTCAATTATTTTATTTAAAGACTAAGGTTCTGTATTCTAAAATTCACATTATTTACTATCAAAAAAAGGCTAAAAATCTATTATTAATACTATTATCGATTTTTATAAATATTCAAAAAAAAACTTCTTCCACAAATAACTTAACTTATATGCAAACAGAAAAAATATGTTAAAGTATTTGTAATATTTTAAGAACGAAAAAATATTACCTATAATTACTAGAGCTTTAAATTCAAAAAAAACCTGTTTTATTATAGGGTATCATAACAATTAATTGTTATGTATATAAATTCCATACTTATGAGATCTATTTTTTGTTTTATTACCGCAGTCTTTTTTAGTTTAATTGCGTGGTCACAACTAATAACACCCCCTCCCTTTTCTAGTTTCCCAGACTTTAACTGTTCCGATGCTTCTCTAAGCAATCCTCAATTTAGGTTTAACAGTGGACGATGGTTTAATAATTCTGGATCTGTAATATCTAAACCTAGCAATTTTAATAATGATGCTACTATAAAAATAGAATCTAATTACAGTGGAGACATCACTACTTTAGGAACATTTACAGGGGTTATACAAATTGACGAAAATGTCAATTTTGATGGGGTTATCCCTAGCAGATTTTCCAACGCTAGACTTGTAATTAGCACCGATGCAGAGTTAAACACCTCAACAAATATCGATAGCGAAGGAGGAAACCTAATTAGAGTGTGCACTGGAGCTAAACTTACCTTCTTAAACACCATAGACCTTTCGGATAACGACATTATATTTAATAAAGGAACTCTTACTACTACTAACTTATTTATCAAATCTAAATCTGCAATTTTCAACTTACCAAGCGGTACTATAAACAGTATAGGTAGTGGAGACGTTGTTATAGAGGGCCGTCTTACTAATTATGGCGCCGTAAACATTACTAATGCAGATCTTGTTGTAAACGATTCCGAAGATAATTTTCAGAATTTTTGTAATCTAAATGTTAATCAAAATATACTTCTAAGAAGAGCTTTTTTTAACAGAGGTATTGTACGTGTTGGGGGTATATTTAATGTTTTGGCTCATACTTTCTCTAATTCTGGAACCGTAGACACCAACCGCTTTTTAATTGATGATTTCGAAAAAAAACAAGCTACATATACAGGAGTGGGAGAAAATTCTTATTTACTTGTAACAGACCGGGCAGAACTTCTTAATGGAGCCTTTGCTAGAGGAAGTACCCATGGGCGCATTTATATATCTTCTGACCCTGGAGCTGGATTTATTA
>CALGNG010000240.1 GCA_937958735.1 uncultured Aquimarina sp.
CTAATCCAAATACTGTTGTTAATAAGGCTACTTTAATACCCCCTGCAACTAATGCTGGATCCATATCTCCTGCTTGCTCGATCTTATCAAAGGCTTGAATCATACCGATTACTGTACCCATGAAACCAAGCATTGGTGCTAATGCAATAAATAAAGACAACCAAGAAACGTTTTTCTCTAATTGTCCCATTTGCACACCTCCATAAGAAACTACTGCTTTTTCGGCAGCCTCTAAACTTTCGTCTGCACGATCTAAACCTTGATAGTAAATAGATGCTACAGGTCCTTTTGTATTTCTACAAACTTCCTTAGCTGCATCTACTCCTCCACTAGCTAATGCATCTTCTACATTTTTCTGAAGTTTAGTTGTATTTGTAGTCGCTAGGTTTAAATAAATAATTCTTTCAATCGCAATAGCCAATCCTAAGATTAAACAGATTAACACAATTCCCATAAATTCTGGCCCTCCTTCAATAAAACGCTTTTTAAGGCCTTGATGAAAAGATGCTTCTGGTGCCGCTGCACTTGAATCTTCTTGAATTGCTGTTGCTACAGATGTAGTTTCAACAGTTGCCACAGTTGTTGTTGCGTTTGCCACACTTCCAAATGTCATGGCTCCAGCGATAGCTAAAATTGAAAAGATTTTTCTCATTAGTTCTAAGTCTTAAGAATTATAAAGTATTATTAAAATTTATTGTTTGTATCCTCTCTTAAAGAATACCTTTTTTGTTACTTAAAATAACATAATCGCCAAATTTACTAAACTATAACGACTAGGATAGCAAATAAATAAAAAATTAATGATTTAGTAAAGCATAAAGTGAACTTTAAGACAACTCTCCTGCAAAATTTGCAAGAAATTCACTTTTAAATTCTTCATTTTTCATTTTCTTCCCCAGCAAATGCATAGATTTTGCAATTACCGTCTCCAGCGTCATCGATCCAGAATTAACCACACCTCTGTCTACCAGATATTTAGACGCACTATACAAAACATCTACACTTCCAAATACACATTGAGACACATTAATTACTAAAATACCTTTATCTATTAATTTTTGAAGATTATTAACAAACCAGTCCTCTAAAAACATCGTTCCCGAGCCATAAGTCTCCAAAATTAGCACCTTAAAATTTATAAAATCACAAATTTGCTCTAATTGAACTCTCGAAATCGCAGGGTGAATCTTATAAACAAACACCGAATCTTCCAAATGTGGATTAAATTCTAAAGCTTTTTTAGTATCGAGAAGTAACGACTTATTCACTTTTAGCTTAATATTTGAAGTCGCCAACACTAAATTTTTAGGCGAAGCAAAAGCATTAAAATCTTCGCTACTTATCTTGGTAACGGAATTCCCTCTAAATAATTGCCCTCCAAAATAAAGACAAACTTCTTTAATTAATGAATTAACTCCGTCCTGTAGCAAAGCTAACTGCATTGCCGTTAAAACATTTTCCATAGCATCGGTACGCACATCTCCAATAGGCAATTGTGATCCTGTGAAAATTATTGGCTTTCCTAAATTGGAAAACATAAAACTTAAAGCCGAAGTTGTATATGCCATTGTATCGGTTCCATGAAGCACTACAAAACCCGCATATTTATTATAGTTTTCGAATATCAACTGCCCTAATTCTTGCCAATCGCCTGGACGCATTGTTGCGGAATCTTTAGGATTATCCACACTAATCGTATCAATGTTTGCCTCGATTTTTTGCAATTGCGGAATTTGTTGCAGCAAATTTTCAAAATCAAAAGGATGTAGCACCCCCGTAATTTTATCCCGAACCATACCAATAGTCCCTCCTGTATAAATAAGTAATATAGATAATTTCATACTCTACTAATTTAACCAATCCAATTTTACAAACCCTTATTTAGACTCTAAATTCCAAATATCACTTTAGAATTTCTAGTTGTAACCTCCGCTACTTCTTCTAAAGAAATATTATATATCGAAGCTAATTTTTCTGCAACATTTACAATATAAGAGGATTCATTTCTTTTACCTCTATAAGGAGTAGGAGCTAAATAAGGGGCGTCGGTTTCTAAAACAATATGCTCTAATGGAATTTCTTTTAAGAAACGATCTATTTTCCCGTTTTTAAATGTTACCACTCCACCTACTCCTAACTTCATACCATAATTTATTGCCCTTAATGCTTGTTCTTTATCACCTGTAAAGCAATGAAAAATCCCAAACAAATCTTCTCCTTTATTACCCTCCAAAACTTCGAAGGTTTCATCAAAAGCATCTCTACAATGAATATTTATAGGTAATTTATGTTTTTTAGCTAATTGGATCTGAAAACTAAAAGCTTCTTGTTGTTCTTTTTTAAATGATTTATCCCAATACAAATCCATCCCTATTTCGCCCACAGCATAAAATTTCTTTTGATCTAATTGGCTTGCCACAAAACTAAGTTCTTCTTTATAGTTTTCTTTTACATGGGTTGGATGCAACCCCATCATAAGAAAAATATTTTCTGGATATTTCTCTTGAACTCGAAACATATCTTCTGCTGTTTCCGAATCTATTGCAGGCACGAAAATACGTTTTACTCCTGCTTCTATAGCTCTTTCCATTACTAGCGCCTCGTCTTCTTCGAAAGCATCACTATAAATATGCGA
>CALGNG010000241.1 GCA_937958735.1 uncultured Aquimarina sp.
AGATAACAACCATAGAAGGCTTGTCGGAAAAAGGAGATCATCCCCTTCAAAAAGCATGGGAACAAGTAGATGTGCCACAGTGCGGTTATTGCCAAGCGGGTCAGTTAATGACGGCCTCGTCGTTTTTAGCAGAAAACCCTAATCCTAGTACCAACGAGATCCGAAAAGCAATGAATGGTAATATTTGTAGATGTGCGGCGTATAACCGTATAGAAAAAGCAGTAGGTATTGCAGCAAGTGAAATAAGTAATTCTAAATAAGGGCTATGAAGATTAAAAAAGACAGCAATACTATTAATAGGAGAGATTTTCTAAAAATAGGAGCCTTATCGACAGGAGGTATACTTATTGGTTTTAATTTATTTACAGCTTGCAGTCCAGATGTAAAAGTACCTGTAGATATATCTAAATTAGATTTTAATAACTTTAATGCTTATATAAAAATTGCAGATAATGGTATGGTTACTATTTTTTCTCCTAATCCAGAAATTGGTCAAGGAGTAAAAACAGCAATGCCTATGATTATTGCCGAAGAGCTAGAAGTAGCTTGGGAAAATGTATACGTACAACAAGCAGCATTAGATACCAAAAATTTTAAAAGGCAAGTTGCAGGTGGTAGCCAATCTGTAAGAAAAGGATGGGATGTACTAAGGCAAACAGGAGCTACAACAAGGCAAATGTTAATTAATGCCGCAGCAGTAAGATGGGGAGTATCTCCAGATATCTGTACTGCTAACAATGGAATAGTAACCAATGCTAAAGGCGAAACGCTAGGTTATGGAGAATTGGTAAAAGAAGCCGCTTTACTAGAAGTTCCAACAGACATAAAATTAAAAGACCCTAAGGATTTTAAAATTATAGGCACCGATGTCATAAATGTAGATGTAACCAAAATAGTTACAGGGAAACCTCTTTTTGGGTTGGATTATAAAGCTTCAGGAATGTGTTATGCCAGTGCATTACGACCACCAGCATTTGGACAAATATTAGAAAGCTTCGACGCTAGCAAAGCAAAAGAAGTTAGTGGTGTACTGCATGTAGTACAATTTGGAAATAAAATTGCTGTAGTAGCCAAAAATACTTGGGCAGCTATGCAAGGTAAAAAAGCATTAATAGCAAAATGGAAAGACCCAGAAACCATACAAAGTTCCGACCATATTAATACAGAATTAGATAAATTACTAGACAGTGAAGATTTAAAAATTTATAGAGAAGATGGGAAGGTATCCAAAGCCTTTGTCGAAGCAGATAAAGTAATAGAAAAAGTATTCGAAACTCCGTTTTTACCCCATAATTGCATGGAACCTATGAACTTTTATGCCAATGTAACCCCAGAAAAAATACACCTTGTCGGGCCAGTACAAACCCCGCAACTATTAGCAAAAAGGGTTACCGATTTGTTAAAAAGAAAACCTAAAGATTGTTTGGTGGAAATGACTCGTATGGGAGGTGGTTTTGGAAGACGTTTAGCCTCTGACTTTGGTTTAGAAGCCGCAGAAATTTCCAGTAAACTAAAACTACCTATAAAACTAATATACTCTAGAGAAGATGATATGACAGCAGGCTTTTATAAGCCTGCTGCAAAATATAAAATAAGTGCCGCCATAAAAGACAACAAAATTATAGGCTATAAGCTAAAAGAAGCCGTAGTAAACAGTAGTATGTTTAAATTAGTATCCAATTATTTGCCAGCAGGCTGTGTACCTAATTTAAAGGTGGAAACAGGGGTTTATAATAGCAGTATAAGCACAATGGCTTGGAGAGCGCCTTATACCAATTTTTTAGCTTTCGCTGAAGAAAGTTTTATGGACGATTTAGCCAACGAGGTAGGTAAAGATCCTATAACTTTCCGTTTAGAATTATTAGATATTTTAAAAAACAACCCAGATAAATCGGTGCCTTATTCGGCAGACAGAATGCAAGGGGTAATTAAGTTAGCCGTAGAAAAATCTAATTGGGGGAAAACCCAAGAAGGAGTTTTTCAAGGTGTAGCCTCGTATTACAGCCACAATACACATGTAGCAGAAATTGCCGATATAGTTTTAGAAGAAGGCTTACCTGTAGTAAAAAGAGTAACGGTAGCTGTAGATTGTGGTATAGTAGTAAATCCGACTGGAGCAATTAATCAAATAGAAGGAAGTGTTATCGATGGCATAGGGCACGCTATGTATGGTAATCAAGAAATGGACAAAGCAGGATTGCCTAACGCCTCTAATTACCATAAATATCAATTAATTAGGATGAAACAAACTCCTAAAGTAGATACCTATTTTGTAAAAAGCAATATAGCACCAACAGGTTTGGGGGAGCCTGCATTACCACCAGCAGGTGGAGCAGTAGCCAATGCCATAAAAGCAGCTACAGGACAACGTTTATTAAAGCAACCTTTTGTGAAATATTTAGAAGAGATAAAACAAGTAGGATAAAAAATAGTGTTTTATAGATTTAATTAATTGGAAAGGGTTAAACTATAGATTATGTAAGCAGCCTAGAAATTAATTTTTCTAAGCTGCTTTTTACTTTTAGACGTAACGGTAATTAATTTTTATGCTAGCTCTTAAATACATCCAATAGTTAAATTTCATATTTTTTGAATAATAAAGGGTAATTTAAATCTCCTTTTGTTCTTTCTTAATCAAAATATGAAATACATATATGCTTTAGACAATTAAAAAGACAACAGCATATAATAATTTTAAGAGTCAATTAGAGAGCAAATCAAGCTTTTTTAATTCTTCATAATCTTTAGGAGTATCTACATCTATATAAGAGAGGTTAATTTTAAAATCGAACACCTCTTCAGAGTTTTCTTTAATTAAAGACCTAGCTCCTTCGTCTCCCGTAAGTTGTTGTAGTTTTTCTAGATATTTAGAACTAAAAACAGCAGGTACCCCTTTAATATTACCTGTAAAAGAAGTCCTAGTAATTCCTTTAGAAGAAAGGGTATGTTGTTTTAGAATTTCTGAATAATGGGAAGAACGCAACAAAGGTAAATCTCCAAGTGTAACTAAAATATTAGAATAATTAGAGGTTTTAGAAACTCCAAAAGCTAAAGAACAGCCCATTCCTTTTTCCCAATTAGGATTAATAAGTATGGTTATTGGTAAGCCCTTTAATGTAGATTGAATTTCTTTGGCACAGCTCCCTAAAACTACATAGACATCTGTGTTGGGAATAGCAATTACTTGTTGTAAAATATATTTTAAAAGTAAAGTGTTTTGATAAGCTAACAACTGTTTAGGAGTACCTAGACGTTTCGAAGCCCCAGCGGCCAATACTATAATAGCGGTTTTAGTCATGTTACTTACTCGTGGATTCCTTTGACTTTATCTCTAAGGGAAATAGGATTTTGCCGTCTTAAGGTAGAAAGAATTTCGGCAATAATAGCAATGGCAATCTCCTGAGGGGATTCCGCTCCAATATTTAGACCACTAGGGCCATATAAATTATCAAAAAAATTAAGATCGGTTTCTGGATGTAATTCTAAAATTTTATGAATTAATTGCTCTCTTCTTTTTTTAGGGCCTAATAAGCCAATATAAGCAGGTTTTTTTAAAGATAATTCAGAAAGAAATTTTAAATCCTTTGCAAAACTATGAGACATTAAAACAACAGCAGTTTGTGCATCCATTTCCAAATCCGAAAAAGTAATATCGTGTTCGGTAAGATAAGCGCTGGCTCCAGGGAAATTATGGATAGATTTAGAATCGTTATTAGGCGCGTATATAATAACCTTCCAGCCTAGTTGCGAAGCCAGTAAGGATAATTGAACCGCATCGTGCTCGTTTCCAAGAATTATTAATTGGAATTGACCCGTAATGGATTCAGTAAAAACTTCTAAATGCTCTTCTTTGTTAAAAGTAGAAATAGAAAAAATACTTCCATCGGAAAAAATAAATTCCGAACCTCCTTTAAGCCTGTTTACCTCTCCTTTAGAAAAGTAACTACGAATGCTAAAATTAGATCGGTTATTAATTTGGGTTTCAAAAGTGGTAAAAAAAGAAGTTTTAGGCTGGAAAATTTCTATAAGGATGTACAGCATTCCTTCGCAGCCCAACCGGTACCGCCCATCGTATACCATTAATTTGGGATTATGTGTTTTAAAAACACTTTGGGATTGACGTAGGATCTCTTTTTCTACACAGCCACCACTTACAGCACCAGTCATTTCTCCGTTTTTTTGAATTAACATGCGTACCCCAGGCCTGCGATAAGAAGACCCCTCCAGAGCAACCACAGAAACGAATACTGTTTGTTTACCCTGTAAATAGGCCAAGTGGGCTTGAGTAATAATTTGTTTTAATTCAAAAATCATTATAGGATATTGCTGTAAAATATTTAGAGTCTAAAAATACTATTAAATTATTTTTTAAGGTATTAAGAGTCTAATATACGGGTGTTTTTCAGGAATAATTAACAATTATAAGCACAAAAAAGCCAAACAAGGTTTGGCTTTAAAATTGTATTTAATATCTTTTTAATTGTTTAAAAAAAGGTAAAAATTATTGTAATAGTTTATTCTACGGTTATTCCATTTTTAGAAACGTTTTCGAAAGAAAAATCGGAGTCTAAGGTTTTTCCACTTCTAAGTTGGCTAGGTAAAATAGCAAATTGGAAATCTTGATTTATTCTAAAATCATCACCCAAAGCATCTCTATCCAAACCATCTTCGGCATCTAGTAAAACTTCAATTCCTCCTACAGAGTAATTAAAGCTATAAGATACGGCTCCTAAAGGGCCAAAATAAGTTCTTGGTAACGCATCCCAGATCCCAGCATTATTATTTGCGGTATCTACTCCGTTTCTGCGGTAAGCGATAACTAAATCAGAATCTAAGA
>CALGNG010000242.1 GCA_937958735.1 uncultured Aquimarina sp.
ATGTAGACTCTGCAGTATTAATAAATAAAAAATTGGAGAATAACCTTAAAAGGCAGTATTTGTATGCGATTAATTATGCTATATCTAATAAAGATTACGAGGTAGCGCCTTATATAGTGGTTAGAGAAATAGCCAATGCCAATATTAATCTATTGGATACCGTTTACGCAAAGTTTAGCGAGCAGATTAAAAAATCTAAATACGGGCAGCAACTAAAACAGTTAATAGAAAATCGTAAGGCGAATTAAAAATGATAAAGAGCTAGTTGGTTATTTAGAAGCATGTTTCCATCTCTTATGTGTCCATAAGTAATATTCTGGTTTTTTCTTAATTTGTTCTTCTAGCATTTTGTAGTAAGTAGTAGTTGCTTCAAAATTGTTGTTGTTAGAAAGGTCGTCGTCTATTAATACTACCTCTGCTTCATAAAAGCCACGTTTTACTTTTTCTACTTTAAGATAGCAAATAGCCATGTCTAACTTTTTAGCCAAGACTTCTCCACCTACAAAAGCAGGTACCTCTTGTCCCATAAAAGAAACAAGAAAATTTTCCCTAGATTTAGAAGATGAAGGGGATTGATCTGCTATAAGTCCATAAAGCCTAGGAAATGTTTTGGAGCGTTCCTTTTCTATAGCATACCTCATTACTTTTTTACTAGGCACTACTTCGGATCCAAAACGGGCACGTATTTTTTTAGCAAATTCGTTAAAGTAAGCGTTTTTAATAGGTTTATACACTCCAACAGCAGCGTGACTGGTAGAGAGTTCTATACAATTTCCCCATTCGTAATTTGCGTAATGTGCTGCCAGTAAGATAAAACTACGTTTTTCCTTTTCTAGTTGGCGTAGGGTGTCTAGGTTTTTAAACTTATACCGTTTTTGAGTCTCTTTATGGGATATAGAAATGGACTTTAGCATTTCCATAAACATATCGCACATATGTGCGTAGAATTTTTTTGAAATTGTTTTAATTTCTTCTTTCGATTTTTCTGGAAAAGTAAGATGTAAATTATCTATTACAATGTTTTTCCTGTATTTAATTATTCTGTATACTATAAAATAAACAAAATCGGATAGTAAATAAAATAGAGACCACGGTAATTTAGATATAGCCCACAGGAAAAAATAAATAATTTTAAACTTTATCAATTGCATTCGTTAAAATTTCATACAAATATATAAGTATCTTTGAATTTTAATGTATTTATGGCGAACATTCCAATTGTTATTTTAATTATTATCGGTATCAATATAGCTTTCTCCTATCAGGGGTTTAATAATAGCTCTTTTTTTAATAAATATAAGTTTCATATAGGAAGCATTCATAATGGAGAAAAGCTTAGGATGCTGTCTTCTGCTTTTCTACATGGAGACTGGATGCACCTAATGTTTAATATGTACTCGTTATATATATTTTCTCCTATAGTCTTATTATACTTTAATTATATAGATTTTATAGTTTTATATATAGGGTCGTTATTAATTGGAAATATAGTCTCTTTTTATTTTCATAAGAAGGAGTACCATTATGCTGCTATAGGGGCAAGTGGAGCCGTGTCTGGAGTGGTGTATAGTGCTGTAATGTTAGAGCCTATGAGAGAATTCCAGTTTATATTTTTTCCGTTCTTAGATATTCCAGGCTATATTTTGGGAAGTGCTTTTATGCTCTATTCTATCTATGCAATGCGTAATAATAGGGATAATATAGGGCACGATGCACATTTTGGAGGGGCTGCAGGAGGTTATGTAATTACTTTATTAATCAATCCCAACTTGTTATTAAATAATGGTCTAATAACGTTACTATTAGCGTTGCCTATAATATTGCTATACTTTTTGGTAAAATCAGGTAAATTTAATCGTTAGGACCACGTTTGGGAGTTTTCCACTTAGTAATTAAATCTAAAATATTATAATTTAGTGGAGACTCTTGACGTATCAAAACGCTTTCTTGGAAGCTGCGTTCTAAAATGTCTTCTATTAAATAATCTTCATAAACCTCATTAGGATTAAATTCTTTTTTTAAAGAAATATTAAATAAACTGGCTGTTTTTTCATAGAAAAAAGCCTTAAAACCATTACGGTATTCTTTTATTAAATCGTACATACTTACTCCAGTTTGCCTATGTATTAGTTTTACTAAAATCTGACCTTCTGTACGAGTCATTTTTTTAATTTCTTTAGTAAACTTATCCTGCATAAAACGCTGCATTTGTCGCACGTATTTTTTTCGATATCTTTTTTTCTCAATATCTTTTAGTTTAGCCACTAAATTACTTAGCGTATCGGCGGCCATTTTTGCATATGGGTAAACCTTTCGAGTCTTTCGTTTTAAGATTAAGTATTTTTTATAATCTAAACGGTTTTGGAATTTTATTTTGTTTAAGATAACTACTTCATTTAATTGGAAGGATTTTACAGCTGTAGAGTCCCCTTCCATCATAAATAAAAAGTCTTCTTCTGTTTGGACAGTGGGAGCAGGAATAGAGTCCGAAGATTTTAGCTCTAGACTTTGGGCAGCCCCCCAAAAGCAGATAAAATGAACTAAAAACGTAATACTTAATAACCTCATGCTAAATATGTAGATAAAACTATGCCAAAAATAAGGATATGAAGGTTAATACAATGCAGTTTTTGAAGTAACATAACAGTAGAATTCTTAAATTCGTTAAAAATTGATATTAATATGGCTACAAAAAGCATACTGAATAAGAAGTCGATGACTTTTTTAGAAAAATATTTAAATAATGCATCTCCAACAGGATACGAATGGGAAGGGCAAAAACTTTGGATGGACTACCTGAAGCCCTATGTAGACACTTTTATAACAGATACCTATGGTACTGCAGTAGGAGTGATTAACCCAGACGCTAAATACAAAGTGGTTATTGAAGGGCATTCTGACGAAATTGCCTGGCGCGTAAACTACATTACCGATAATGGTTTAATTTACGTCATCCGAAATGGCGGTAGTGATCATCAAATTGCGCCTTCTAAATGGGTAAATATTCACACCAAAAAAGGAATTGTAAAAGGTGTTTTCGGGTGGCCCGCTATTCATACCAGAAATAGAGCAAAAGAAGAACCGCCAAAAA
>CALGNG010000243.1 GCA_937958735.1 uncultured Aquimarina sp.
GCATAAGAGTGTAAACCTGCTAGGTAGAAGTTAACGCCAAAATACGTCATCATAATACTGCCATAAGCAATAATAGACATTAAGTTATAAAACCAACGACCACGTAAGCCAGGTACTAAGCGCATATGTATTACAAAAGCATATATCATAATACTTACTAACGCCCAAGTTTCTTTAGGATCCCATCCCCAATAGCGTCCCCAACTTTCGTTAGCCCATTGTCCTCCTAAAAAGTTTCCTATGGTTAGCATTACCAAACCAATAGTAAGAGACATTTCGGTAACTATGGTTAATTCCTCTATATTCAATTTCATTTTCGGCTTGTTCTTTTTGGTTGTCAAAATCATTAGTAACAATGAAATTACTCCTAAAATAGAGCCTAAAATAAAAGGCCCGTAACTAGCCACAATTACCGCTACATGGATCATTAACCAATAAGAATCCAATACCGGTTGTAAATTTGCTATAGAAGGATCTAACCAGTTTTGATGTGCAAAAACCAATATAATAGAAGTTACAAAGGCTGTAGCCGCAATAGTTAAATTACTTTTTACTCCTAAGGCTAACCCAAAAAACTGAGTGGCCCACGCCACATAAATCATACTCTCGTAAGCATCACTCCAAGGAGCGTGTCCAGACACATACCAACGCATAATTAACCCTCCTGTATGCATTACAAATACGAAAGCAATAAGTATTTTAAAAGCCATAACTACTATCCTAATAGCTTTATTATCCCAAAATATCTGAAAGATTAAAAAGGTTAACATTAAAAAACCAAAAAAGAAGTAGTACTTATATATCGTCCTAAAAATATCATATTTATTTAAGAACAATTCCGCTTCAATTTTTTCTTTAGTTGGCAATACTTCACTACCAAACTTCTTTTGAAATTTATGAATACTACTTAAATAATATTCTGCCTTTTTATAATCTCCCGTTTTTTTAGCCGTTTGTAATTCCTCGCGGTATAAGGGTATAATTTGTCTGGTATACACCGAGTCCATTCCAGAAAATTTCACCTCCCCTAAAGCTGGCGGAGACACCCATTTATTATTAGAATCGTTTGGTTTAGGAAAGATTCTTAAAATACTTCCGCTTAAAGCAGAATTCAATAAAAAGAATTTTTCGTGTGTTTTTATAAAATCTTTTTCAAATTGATTAGGCGTATTGGTAGAAGTGGCTTCTCTTAAATAAGGTTCTAATTTATATTGTCCTTGTTTATCAAATAAATCTACTAAAGCCACACGTTTTTCTCCTTTTGGAGTACCTAAAATTTTACGTATACTATCGTTATTTTTATCTATATATATTAACGGGATATTATACCACGCAATAGGGTTTTCTAGCATAGAAATCAGGACTTGATTGCCATCTAAACCCTCATAATTATCACGTTTACTTAATTTCCTTAATAATTCCGAACCAAAGGTGTTTACCGGTTTCATACGTCCGCCTTCGTCCTGTACTACTATACTACCAAATTTAGCAGCATGTTCCTTAGATACTTTATTAGCTAAGATTAAAGAATCTATCTGTTTTTTGTTAGGTTGTAAATGCAAATCTGTTGCCCCACCAACCTGTGCTTTTACTTCTGGAATTACCAGAGCTATTAAAGCTACAATAACTAACGATGCTTTTTTAAGTTTTATACCACTTAATTTTCTTTCCAAATCTTTAAAACGAGATCCCTTAATAAATAAAATCATCATTAAAGCAATATACAATAACGTATATCCAATATAGGTAATCCAAGTACCCCAAAAATCGTGATTCACAGAAAGGATTGTTCCCTGCTCGTCGGCATCAAAAGAAGCCTGAAAAAAACGATACCCTTTATGATCCAGTACATTATTCATAAATATTTCGTGAGAGGTAGTCTTGTCTTCTTCTATCATCTCTACTTTACTTTTAAATGCAGCATAACCTGTTTCGGTACCTGGATATTTAGTAGCAATAAAATCGTTTAGTTTTAACGAAAAAGGTAATTCTAATTCTTTAGAGCCATAACGCATGGCTACATCTAAACCTCCTACTTCGTATTGTTTAAAATCGTTAGTAACCCCTTTAGCCCCCAAAAGCTTAATTTTTTGAGTTTTTCCATTAATAGCCACCTCTACAATTAAAGCATCTTGTTGTCCTTTTTCTTTAATAGGGCTTTCTATAACATCAAAAACACCTTTAGTTACTGGGTCTGGAAATACAAATTGAGTTCCTGCTAGTTGGTATAAAGAGCGCAATTGTAATTTCTGAACACTATCTTTTAATACTTCTCCTCTAAATTGGTCTGCCATACGCATGTAATTCCCTTCAAATGGAGAAGTAATCGCATAATCACCATTGTTATACGAAATATTAATAGCCCCTTCTGTAGGCTTGTTTAAAGCAAATAATATATTATGGATACTCGCGACCTCTCCTTCTTTTAAAAAATGATCGTGACGTTTACCTTCTCCTGCCTCTACCATTTTTAAATACAGGTCTCCATCATCAGTAATCGTTAAACCTTCTTCTGCTCCTTGTATAAAATTATCGTAGGAAATAGTTACAGCTTCCCCTCTAAAATCGGTATTTAATCTAAAATTATTTTGCGTTTGTGTAGGAGCAGAAAGTTCTAATTTTTTTATTATTTTTCTTCGTACAGAATCTGATTTCTTAGATATATAAGCTATCAAATACGTATCGGTAGATAAAAACTTATTAGTAGTTACCCCTTCTCTTATAGGCATAATTCCTTCGTAACTAATATATCTTGTAATAGCAGCTCCTATTAAAATAAAAACAAAAGATAAATGCAGTACTAGCGTAGATAGCTTTTCTTTTTTCAAAAGGCGATATCTAAATATATTTCCGAAAAAATTAATTACAAATAGCCCCATAATCACTTCAAACCAAAAAGCATTATAAATCCATATTCTAGCGGCTGTAGTGCCGTAATCGTTTTCTAAAAAAGTCCCTATACCCATGGCTACAGCATATACAATAAATAAAACAGCCATTAATCGGGTTGAAAAAAGGAAGGCAATAATTTTCTTTTGGATCATAATAATAAAAAATCTTTTGCAAATTTAAGCTATACAATCAAGTTAAAGGCTTACTATCCCTACTATTTTATGTAAACAAATGTTAGAGTTTAAAAGACTTCTCGTATTTTTAAGCCATGATTCAAGTAGTCGTATTAGGAAACGGAAACGTAGGCAGCCATTTATGTCGAGTTTTTGAAAAAAGCAGTCAAGTATTGCTTTTACAAAATTACAATCGCAGTGGTCTAGAAATAGAAAACTGTAACGTCCCTATTGTAAGTGAAGTTAAAGACATCTGCCATGCCGATATTTATATTATTACTTTTAACGATACGGCATTGTACAATTTAACTAAATTTAATAAAATCAAAGGATTAGTAGTACATACTTCTGGAGCCACATCCATAGAAGTCTTAAATAACTTTGAAAACAGAGGGGTTTTTTATCCTTTGCAAAGTTTTAAAAAAGAGATTTCCATCGATTTTACAAACCTTCCTATTGCCGTAGAATCTAATAGTGCTTTATCCGAAAAACTCTTATTAAACCTTGCCAAATCCATTTCTAAAAATGTATATGTCGTAAATTCGGATCAAAGAAATGCTCTACATGTTGCGGCTGTTTTTGCCAATAACTTTAGTAATTTTATGTATACACAAGCCTTAGATATTTGCAATCAGTATCAAATAGATTTTTCTATTTTAAAACCATTAATAATAGAAACTATATCTAAAATGCAATATACACTTCCAAATAAAATACAAACAGGGCCTGCAATACGCAACGATAACGTTACTATTCAAAAACATTTAAATATATTGCCTAACAAAAAACAAAAAGAACTTTATTTAAGCTTGACTAAAGCTATACAAAATTATTATGGGAAAGAGTTATAAAGAATATTTAAACGAAATAAATACTTTTATTTTTGACGTAGACGGAGTCTATACAGACGGGTCCTTGCTAATAGATAACGATGGTAACTTATTACGTACCATGAACGTGAAAGACGGATATGCTACCAAAGTGGCTTTAAACAAAGGCTACAACGTATGCATTATTACTGGTGGCAATAATATTGCCGTTAAAAGCCGCTTAGCTAGCTTAGGCATTACAGACATTTACCTTAATTGTCACGATAAAATAGAAGCTTTTGAAGACTATTGCTCCAAAAAAAATATTACTCCTAACCAAATACTATATATGGGAGATGATTTACCTGACCTTCCTGTAATGAATCGTGTTGGACTACCTACCTGTCCACAAGATGCCGTTGCAGAAGTTAAAAACGCATCCCAATACATTTCCCACATTAATGGAGGAAAAGGCTGTGTTAGAGATGTTATAGAACAAGTATTAAAAGTTCAAGAAAACTGGATAAAAACAGAAGAGCGTAGTATTACTAGTTCTTAAATATAACCACTAAACCTTACACAAAAAACACCATTAAAACCAAATACATAATACAGATTTTTCTTATAAATTTGATTTTTTGGTGTTTTTTAAAACACTTGATTAATTATGTGTTTCTCAAAAAAAGTAGATCAAAACAAACATTCCTCAATTTATTTGGTGTTTTCAATCCTAAAAAACTAAAACCTTTACCATATAGCTTTATTTTTTTTATTCAAATAAAAAAGAAATAATTGTTTATTTTCCTCTCGTAAGCCAATTCCTACATAAGACTAACCTATTTGTTACCTCCTACCTGCAAACTTTTAACATGTTGATTTATAGCTTATTAAGTAAAAAAAACATAACTTTAAGATACTCCTAACCAAATACTTTTAAGTTATGAAAAAGCCAATTTATACATTTGTTAAAGTAATCGTTTTCCTTTTATTCACTCAACTCTTAAGTGCACAATCTACATTACCTTATGCTAATTTTTCGGTAAAACCAGAAAAAAGAATTTGTTCTTTAGATTTAGAACAAACCATTTTTTTTATTGAATGTAAATCTAAGAAAAAGGCTACCATATATGTAGATCTCTTAAAAAGTGGCAAACTATATGCTACAACAAAAAAAACAATTAAATCTAAAGAAAATACTATTGTTAAATTAAATTTTGATAAAAAACCTATCTCTAAAATTACACCTGGAAACGGATATAGTCTGCGGTTAAGCATGTACGAAGGCGAAAATAATAATTCTGAAAAATTATTATCTCGAACTTTTGTAAACGATATACATTTATCTAGATTACTTTATAGCAAATTATAAATAATAGATCCTAAAAATAAGGGATTTCCCAACTACTAGTTTTATTATATTTTATCTGCCCATTGGACACATATAAAGGACTTTTAAAATTATTAAGATAAAGTCCTCCTGTCCCCAAGCCTTGTGGCAATGGGCTACCTAATGTATAAGCAAATTGAGATATCGCATTTAAACCAATATTACTTTCTAGAGCACTGGTTAACCACCAACCTATATTTAATTGATTAGCTGTGGTAATCCAATCGTTACTTCCAGAAAAACCTCCTATTAAACTTGGCTTTAAAATAATATATTGCGGTAATACCTGTTCTAATAACTGTTGTTTTTCTTTTACATTAAACACACCTATAAGTTCTTCATCTAAAGCTATAGGCAGTGGAGTTACTCTACATAAATCCGCCATTATTTCGTGTTGGTTTGCCGCTATAGGTTGTTCGATACTATGCAATTCAAAATCGCTTAAAACTTTTAGTTTCTCCAACGCTTCTTTAGGTTTAAAAGCGCCGTTAGCATCAACCCTTATTTCTATTAATTCTGAAGAAAATTGCGATCTAATAAATTTCAATAATTCTATTTCTGCATCAAAATCAATAGCACCAATTTTTAATTTTATACATTCAAAACCTTGATCTAATTTCTCTACAACCTGAGCTTTCATAAAATCTTTATCTCCCATCCAAACCAATCCATTAATAGGAATTGGTTTTTCTTCTTTAGTAAATAAAGAAGGAAACAACTCAAAAGGATTAGAAGATTCTAAAGACAAAAAAGCTTGTTCTATCCCAAACTGAATACTTGGAAACTCTTTTAAGCTTTTATATAATTGATCTTTTCCTAAATTAATATTAGCACATACCCATTGCAATTGTTCCTCGTAATCTACACGATCATCTATACTTAAGGATCTAAGAATTCCACACTCTCCAATTCCAAAACAATTTTGATCTTCTAATACAATAAACCAAGTTTCTTTGGTTTTTAATATCCCTCTAGAAGTACCACTTGGTTGTTTAAACTCTAAGGTATGTTTGTGATATACTGCCCTCATACTACCATATTAATAAGCCTAGACTAAACAACAATACCATAAAAAAGGTCATTAAAGCTACCTTTTTAAGTTCTGGATCTAAATCCCTAGGTTCTTTATTTTCATTTACAAACCGAAGATGCTTTATTAATGGTGCAAAAGTTACTACATATATCCAATGGCTAAGGGAAGAACCGTTTATTAAAGTAAATAAAACCAAACAAAGCATAGCCAAAACAATTATAGTATTATGATAAATAACCGCCTTAGAGGCTCCCATTTTTACAACAATCGTATTTTTTCCTGCTTTTTGATCGCTAACACGATCCCTCATATTATTCAAATTGAGTACTGCAACACTTAAAAGTCCCACACTAATAGCTGGCAATATAATTGGCACATAAATATTTTTAGCATATAAAAAATAACCTCCTAACACACTAACCAATCCAAAGAACACAAATACAAATACATCTCCCAGCCCACTATATCCATAAGCAGATTTACCTACAGTATATTTTATAGCTGCTACAATAGCCGCCAAACCTAAAACTATATAAAACAGCGTATAACTTAGGTTAAGACCTTTAAAAGACCAATAAATTAAAAAAAGTGCTATTAAAAAAGTAACTATAGCTGTACTAATTATAGCCTTCTTCATGGCTTTTTCTGAAATAATCCCTGCTTGCAGTGCCCGCATAGGCCCTATACGGTCTTCATTATCTGTACCTTTTACCCCATCACCATAATCATTAGCAAAATTAGATAATATTTGTAAACCCAGTGTGGTTAAGATTGCTCCAACAAATATAATCCAATCAAATTTATTTTGGTATCCTGCTATAGCCGAGCCCAAAATAATTCCAGAAACTGATAAAGGTAAGGTTCGTAACCGTGCTGCTTGTAGCCAGTGTTTCATTAAAAATAAATAATTTAAGAAGTTAACTCTCTGTAGTTAAAAAAAAAATCCCTAAATATTTAAGGATTTCTTTTTAAAAATTATAATAAGCCTTTAGTACTAGGTAAAAACATTTTATTTGGATCCCTCTTTACTGCCATTTTCATAGCCTTAGCAAAAGCCTTAAAAATACCCTCTATTTTGTGATGTTCATTCACTCCTTCTGCCTTAACATTAAGATTACATTTTGCCCCATCTGTAAAAGATTTAAACAAATGGAAAAACATTTCTGTAGGCATACTCCCTATCATTTCTCTTTTAAAATCGGCATCCCATTCCAGCCAATTGCGCCCTCCAAAATCCACTGCTACTTGAGCCAGACAATCGTCCATAGGCAAACAAAAACCATAACGCTCTATACCTAGCTTATTACCTAAAGCTTTATTAAATAATTCTCCCAAAGCAATCATGGTGTCTTCTACTGTATGGTGCTCGTCTACGTGCAAGTCTCCATCTACCTTTATAGTTAAATCCATAGATCCATGTCTACCAATTTGATCTAGCATATGGTCAAAAAAGTCCAAGCCTGTAGAAATATCATTTTTACCAGAACCATCTAAGTTCAATTTTATGTAAATCTTCGTCTCGTTTGTATTTCTTGTAATTTCAGAAACTCTATCATCTAATTTTAAAAACTCGTATATCTCTTTCCAATCTGTAGTCGTAATAGCTATAGAATTAAGGATCTCCACTTTATTAGCCTCTGTTTCATTTGCTCCTAAATCAGGATTTTCAGACAAAAAGATACCCTTAGCCCCTAAATTTTTAGCTAATTCCATATCTGTAATACGATCCCCTAACACAAAAGAGTTTTCTAAATCATATTCTTCTTTATTAAAGTACTTTGTTAACAAACCTGTTTTAGGCTTTCGAGTTACTGCATTTTCATGCGGAAAAGTTTTATCTATATATATATCCGTAAACTCAACCGATTCTTTTTTAAATGCTTCAATTATTTTATTCTGTGCTGGCCAAAAAGTCTCTTCAGGAAAAGAATTGGTACCCAATCCATCCTGATTGGTTATCATTACCAATTCATAATCTAACTCCTTGGCTATTCTAGCCATGTATTGAAAAACTTTAGGGTAATATTCTAGTTTCTCTAAACTATCTAATTGATAATCTACTGGTGGTTCCAAAACCAAAGTTCCATCCCTATCTATAAATAATACTTTTTTCATAAATCTAAACACTTTTGCAAAGCAAAATTAAGCAAAGCAGCCTTGATTTTCGAATTTGATAGAATATTTTATAAATTATATATTTAACTCCCAAAACAACCAATCCTAAAAACAGCAACTTAATATCTAAAACTTTAAATTCACCATTTAAACAGATATTAATTTGCAATTGAAAGTAAATAAATTCAATTTTTGATGTGTTTTTTATCTGATTTATCGATCTCTTTATCGATTTTTATTATCGAAAACGAAATTCATAGCCGAAAATTCCTTGATTTAAAGGATATTAGGGAGTAACTATCTCCTAAATTCGTATGAAATTAAAATTACTCTTCATAATATTTTTGTCATATTTCTTCAATACAACTGTATTGGGACAAGTGAAAATTGGTGATAATCCAGACTTAATACACCCATCTTCTATATTAGAATTAGAAAGTAATTCTAAAGTATTACAATATGCAACAGGAGAAGTAAAGAATCTAGAAGAAGCAAAGGCAGATTTAGAAAGTATTATTGTAAAATATAATTTACCAAAGAACAATTTTTGGATATACGCAATAGAAATAAAAACAGATAAACAATTT
>CALGNG010000244.1 GCA_937958735.1 uncultured Aquimarina sp.
TGCGTATTGCAACACCACCATTTGACAGACAAAAAGGAGGATGGGCAGATGTAAATCCTGGGGTAGCATCATCTTATGTATTCTCTCTTAAAAAAGGAGATAAGTGTACCATTTCTGGTCCTTATGGAGAATTCTTTATTAACCATAGCGAAGCAGAAATGATTTACGTAGGAGGTGGAGCAGGTATGGCGCCTATGAGGTCGCACCTATATCACTTATTCCGTACCCTAAAAACAGGGCGTAAAGTATCCTATTGGTATGGAGGACGTTCGAAACGCGAATTATTCTATACAGAACACTTCCGTGCATTAGAGCGTGACTTTCCAAACTTCAAATTCCACATCGCATTATCGGAACCACAAGAAGAAGATAACTGGACAGCAAAAACCAGTATAGAATCAGATGGAGATGGATTTGTTGGATTTGTGCACCAAACATTAATAGATAACTATTTATCGTTACACGATTCGCCAGAAGATATAGAATTCTATTTCTGTGGACCACCGTTAATGAATAAAGCAGTAGAAAAAATGGCAGACGATTTTGGAGTTCCAAAAGAAAATGTTCGTTTCGATGACTTTGGAGGGTAATTTCCTTTATTATAATACTTTAAAAAGACCGCCACATGGCGGTCTTTTTAATTACCCATATTTTGTATTTTTAGAATATGGAAAAACAATATACAGAAGAAGATTTTAAAAATATAGCTTCACAACTAAGAAAACCAGAAGGGGAAAACGGTCTAAAGATAGCGGAGGTAATGAATAAAGGTAACTCACCAATGAACCTTTATTCCATAGCAGCTTTAAATCCTTTGCCTAACGATAATATTTTAGAAGTAGGTATGGGGAATGGGTATTTTGTAAAAAATATAGTTTCCCTATCCAGCACTATTAATTATTTCGGTTGCGATTACTCTGCATTAATGGTAGAAGAAGCTCGTAAATTAAATAAGAACTGGGTAGATAAGGGAAGTGTAAGTTTTTTAAAAGCAACTATAGATAGTCTTCCTTATAAAAATCATAGCTTCCATAAAATAATAACCATTAATACCTTCTATTTTTGGGAAGATCATCATAAGGCACTCTCGGAAATAAAAAGGGTATTAAAACCCCGTGGTAATTTCATTTTATCGGTACGACCAAAACACAATTTAGAAAAATTCCCAGTAACCAAGTATAATTTCAATATCCTTTCCAATAAAAAAATTATCGAGCTTTTAAAAGCTAATGGATTTGTTAGAATAGAAGTTACAGAAATAAAAGAACCTATTCAAGAAGAATTTTTATCCAATCCAGAAAGAGAAACAGTAATATTTAATTGTACGCTTTAATATTAAGTAAGTTAAATGTAAGGAGTCATTTCTTTTAAGACTACGTTTTTATGAAACACCTTTTTTTGCTCATAATTACTTTATTCGTGCTAACCTCCTGTACTGTATTACAATGGCGTCAAAACGACGACGAAGTTCAAGAAACCTTTAAGCAATCGGGATTAGAAACCACAATACACTATTACAGCTCGGACAGTATAAAAGCAAAACTTCGAATTCAAAAAATCCCTAGTTTAAAAAAAGGAAACAAAATCAATGTAGTTTTTTTACACGGATCACCAAGCTCTTCCTATGCTTGGAATGGATATCTAAAAGACAAAAGTCTACTAGAAAAAGCCAACTTATATGCCATAGATAGACCAGGGTATGGGTATTCTAACTTCGGAAAAGAAATTCCAGAAATCAATACTCAATCCTATTTGGTCAATCAGGCAATAACTAGCCAACAATTAACAAACGTCATAATTATAGGAGCCTCCTATGGAGGAGCTATCGCTGCACAAATAGGGGTAATTAACCCAGAAGTAAAAGCGGTAATAATGATCTCGCCCGCGATAGATCCAAAATTGGAAAAAAAAATTTGGGCATCACGACTCACACAATGGAAATTAACACGCTGGTTAGTCCCTAGATCATATAGGGTAGCAGGAGACGAAAAAACAATACATGCAGAAGAATTAGTAAAAATTAAACCAATCTGGAAACAATTAGAAAAGCCAATATATCACATCCATGGTACTGCAGACGATTTAGTAGATTATAAAAATATAGAGTTTACAAAAAAACAATTCTCAAATTATAAAATAATAAGTATTCCTAATAAAGGGCACGAAATCTCATGGAAACACCCAGAATTAATTACGCCCCATTTATTAAAACTAATAGAGATATTACATTAAACAAGAATAATTATTAAAATTAACCCAGACCTAATAAAAGAACGCTTCAATTTATAAAAGTTAATAAAGACAAAACTACCTTTGCAGTGCATATAATTACATGTTTTAAAGGATATGATACAGGAAAAAATTTTACAAGAATATGGTGGAGAAGTAGTAACCTTTAAAAAAGGAGCCTATATTTTTAAAAAAGACGAAGTAGCTCAATATTATTACCAAATAGTAAGTGGAGGGGTTAAGATGAATTATTACAATCAAAACGGAAATGAATTTATTCAAGGAATTTTCGGAAAAGACAAAAGCTTTGGAGAACCCCCATTATTGATAGATGTAAAATATCCAGCAAACGCAGTTACCATTAGTGAGGCTAAAATATTTAAATTAAAAAAAGAACACTTTAAAAAACTACTTCTAGAAAATAATCAAATACACTATACTTTCTCTAAAATGATCTCTAGACGATTGTACTACAAAGCAACTATGGCAAATGGTATAACATCCAATTCTGCAGAAGAAGCTATCCTAACACTATTTCAATATTTAAAAAGCGATATTTTTGAATATAAAGAACCTTTTAAGTTAAAAATAGACCTAACAAGAAAACATATAGCTGGATTACTTGGTTTAAGTATAGAGTCCACTATAAGAACCATAAAAAAAATGGAAACCCAAGGATTAGTTAAAATAGAAAAAAAGAAAGTATATTTTTAAAGCCACCCAAGGTCTACTAAGTAAAAAAACATATTAATTATCAAGCTAACAACAATGGCGTTCCCCACTTCGCAGGCTCAGGGGTCGTGCTATCCGCTATATCTTTTCTTCGCTAGGCTCATAAAAGGATGCCGCTTCTATCCCTAACGCATAAAAAGGGTAGGGGT
>CALGNG010000245.1 GCA_937958735.1 uncultured Aquimarina sp.
CTGTGCGAGTTAGCAAAAATAACAGCTCCTACAGCCCAACTACAAGGCAAAAGTTTTGCAGGGGTATTAGATGTTCCTACAGCTCCTTTTAGGCAATACGCTTATTCTAGATTTTTAGGTGCCGATGCAGTGGTTACAGATGGTTTTGCCTATACCCACTATACAGGTAAAAGAGACGAGGTAATGCTGTACGACCATAGTACAGATCCTAACGAAAACGCTAATGTAGTAGCCCTTCCAAAATATAAAAAAGTAGTTAAAAAGATGGAAAAATATTTAAAGGAAGCAAAAAAGAGAGCTTTTAAATAATAGGGTTGAGGTTTTTTAGTAATAAAAAAAAGAGGATTAAAAATATTGAAATAGATCTATTGGATTTTCTAAAACGCCTATAAGACTAAAGCCTAAAAAAGTTCGAAATACTATATCTATTAAAGTAAACAATTGGCTTATAGAGGAGATGCTATAGGTTTTTGTTGTCTTAAACGTTCCACTATGGATTAAGAGTTCGTAGTTATTGGTTAACAAGCTTGCCAAATATTTTTATAAGTTTAACATATAAAAAGATAAAATCATCTATTATCCTTTGTCTTAAATACTATATATTTACTCGATAAATTGATAAACAATTTACTTGTTAACTATTTGTTAATTAGGCAGGTAATTAGATTATGGTGTTTTTTAAATGAAAAGATTAGTAAGTTTACTTTTTGTGCTTTTATTCTTTATTTCGGTACTAAAACCAGTAATTTATTGTGTAGAATTTGTGGTAAATTACCAATACATATCCCAAGTGTTATGCATAAATAAAAAAAAGCCTCAACTAAAATGTAATGGAAAGTGTTATTTAAAATCTAAACTTTCTAAAGTAAATAAAACAAGTAAATCGAATAAGAGAAGACTTCTTAAAATATACTCCGAAAAATTCCCAATAATTTATAATAGAATTGCCCACAATACTATTGTTCCCAAAATAGGAAATAATAAGCCTATTTTTAGGGGAGCATATCGGTTTTCTCTAAAACAATATTCCATTACTCCTCCCACGCCACCTCCACAATGTTAATGCTATTAAATAAGAACTTCCGATAAGGATGTATTTCAAATTTTACTAATAATTAACAACTACAAATGAACAATTTTTTTCTTCCAATATTGGGAGCTATACTGCTATGCATATCTCCAAGCATAGCTCAGGATAATTTATGGAGTTCGGCAAGGCCCGACGGGCACGCTCCTATAAGTGTAATGGGAGACCATTATCACAAAAAGGGAGAGTTTATGTTTTCTTATCGCTACATGCCTATGTGGATGGATGGAAACCTGTCTGGATCTAGTAATATATCTAATGCAGAGGTTTTTGCAGATTTTGCTGTAGTGCCTCAAAAAATGATTATGGAAATGCAAATGTTAAGTGTTATGTATGCTCCCAGTAATTATATTACCTTAATGCTAATGGGAAGCTATGTTTCTAAGTCTATGGATTTAAGAACTAGAATGGGAGTAGATTTTACTACCGAATCTAGTGGATTAGGAGATACTTCAATTTCTGGTTTAGTAAAAATACTAAACACAAATAAACAATCACTACATGCCAATGTAGGCTTTTCTATTCCTACAGGAGATATAGAGCAGCGAGACGATACGCCTATGATGGCTAATGTGCAATTGGCTTATCCTATGCAATTGGGTAGTGGTACATTGGATCCCTTTTTAGGGGCAACATACTCGGGGCAGTCCAGTCTTTTGTCTTGGGGAGTTCAATCTACCTATAAATTAAGATTAGGAGACAATTCAAGAGATTATTCTCTTGGGAATAAATTTGACGGGGTGGCTTGGCTAGCCATAAAGGCTAACGAATATTTTAGTTTTTCGACAAGTTTAAGCTTTTTTGATATGGAAGATATAGAAGGGGCAGATGCCGATTTAAACCCTAGAATAATGCCTTTATTTAGTACCGCAAATTCTGGCAGAAGCCAATTGGATTTAGGGATAGGGAGTAATTTTTTAATTCCGCATGGAAACTTAAAAAACCTTCGCCTTGCAGCCGAAGTAAAATTTCCCATAACCCAAGATGTAAACGGAATACAAATGAAGAACGAATGGGGAGGAACTTTTGGAATTCAATATGCATTAGGGCATTAATCTGTTAAGGTTAATACAAATATTAAAAACAGAAGATTAGCAACAAAATAATTACAATTATGCAGAGGTTATTTCTTAGGTCGACTGTAATCTAAGAAGACCAGTAGTTTTATTTTTAACGGCTTTAGTATTTTACTAAAGCCGTTTTTTTTATATAAGTTGTTATGGTAAAGGTTAAAAAATCTAATGTTTTTGGTATATAATAAAAGGGAGATAATCTTATATCAAGACTAATTTCTTTATTTTTAAGAACTGAAAAAAAATAGAGTATGAAGAAGTTGGCATTGCATTGGCAAATAGTAATAGGTATGGTAGTAGGTATCCTTTTTGGGTATATAATGGCGGTAACTTCTGGAGGTGCAGGTTTTGTAGCCAATTGGATAAAACCTATAGGGACTATTTTTATTAATTTATTAAAGTTAATTGCTGTACCGTTAATTATAGCGTCTTTAATTAAAGGGATTTCGGACTTAAAAGACATTTCTAAATTTAAAAGTATAGGAGGTAGGACCATTATAATTTATATAGCTACAACAGTAGTGGCTATTGTAATAGGTCTAACGTTGGTAAATATAATCCAACCAGGTAGTGGAATAACGCAAGAAACCATAGATAAACTTACTACAACTTATGCAGGAAACACAAAAATTGCCGAACGTATTTCGGAAGCCTCTAGACAAAAAAGTGCGGGCCCATTACAATTTTTAATAGATATGGTACCACAAAATGCAATAAGCGCTATGTCTAATAATAAAATGATGTTACAAGTAATTTTCTTTTCTATCTTTTTAGGGATTTGTATGTTACTAGTGCCAGAAAAAGAAAGTAAACCACTTAAAAAGTTTTTTGATAGTCTAAACAGTGTTATCTTAAAAATGGTAGATGTAATTATGCTAATGGCTCCTATTGCCGTTTTTGCTTTATTAGCCAATGTAGTAGTAAGTGCAGACGATTCCGATGTACTGTTGGCACTATTAAAATACGCCTCTGTAGTAGTACTAGGTTTATTGCTTATGGTAGCAGTATACTGTATTTTGTTAAGTGTCTATACCAAAAAATCGCCGCTTTGGTTTTTAAAACAAATTAGTCCAGCGCAATTATTAGCTTTTTCTACCAGTTCTAGTGCCGCTACTTTACCAGTTACTATGGAGCGAGTAGAGGAGCATGTGGGAGTAGATAAAGAAGTCTCTAGTTTTGTATTACCTGTAGGAGCTACTATAAATATGGACGGGACAAGTTTATACCAAGCCGTAGCAGCGGTATTTATAATGCAAGTATTGTGGCCAGAAGGCTTAACCTTTTCCAATCAAATAAGTATTGTACTAACCGCATTGTTAGCCTCTATAGGGTCGGCAGCAGTACCTGGAGCAGGTATGGTAATGCTAGTTATTGTATTGGAATCTGTAGGTTTTCCTGCGGATAGGTTAGCTATAGGTTTAGCCCTTATTTTTGCGGTAGATCGCCCATTAGATATGTTGCGAACTACTATTAATGTTACGGGAGATGCTACTGTGGCCACCATTGTGGCAAAAAGTGTTGATAAATTAAAGGAACCTAAGGTTAAAAATTGGGACGATCAGTTGTAAATTATAATAAGAATACAGAGGTTTGCCCTTGCTAAATAAAAATAACTATGAAAGAATTATCTTCTATCCTAATATATAATAACAGCCTATTACAATGGTTAATAGCACTGGGCTTTATTATTGGAGGATTTATAGCAGCCAAACTAATTTTTGCTATTCTAAAAAGAATAATAAGAGGATTGGTGGCAAAAAGTAAATCCAACTTAGACGATATTTTATTTAATGCCCTTCATCGTCCTTTAGTAATTGGTATTGTGTTTTTTGGATTCTATTTAGGAATAAATCAATTAAATACCAGTACAGGATTTGAGGAAGCAAACAATAAACTATACCATGTAATAGCTATTTTGGCCATTACTTGGTTTATTGTAAGGTTAGTAAAAGCTATTTTAGACCAATATGTGAAAACGTTGGTTTCTAAATCAAAATCTACTTTTGACGACCAATTAATGCCAGTAGTAAAACAATTAATTTTTATAGCCCTATGGTCTATGGGAGTTATTATAGCCCTTAACCAGGCAGGATATAATGTAAGTGCTCTAGTAGCAGGCCTAGGTATTGG
>CALGNG010000246.1 GCA_937958735.1 uncultured Aquimarina sp.
TAGTATTTATGGCTTTATCTTGTCCTACCAAACTGCTCCACCAACCTTCTGGACCAGTAACTTGCGAGTTCCCCGTTAAAGCATGTGTTACCAATACTATAGGCGCCTGCCCAATTGCTGGGCCAAAAACTTGATACGACAAATTTACCAGAGTGGTTTCCCCTGCAAAAGTGGTATAATTTTCTATCTGTAAATATGATAATATTTCGCTCAACCTTTACTTATTTAATTTATGAAGTATGTTATAAGTAAGGCATAGATTTTTATAAAAAAATCTAATGTTATCTATCCATAAAATACAGGTAGAATTTAGCACCTTCTTTAATTTCTTAAAGGGTTGCTAAGGCATCAAAGGGTCTAATCCCTCCGCCTTTCTTGATAACAAACATCATGTAAATGAAACGTAGCTGCAAATATAAGTATTAATTATGAAATTAAAACCTATCTAATTTTCTTAATTTTGCATTAAAACAGAAACACATTGAATAACCGAAAATTAAAAAACAGTGAATTAGTCCGTAAAACTGTTGAAGAATTTAAAGAAGCTACAAAAACACCTATTATTATAATTTTGGATAATATTAGAAGTTTAAATAATATAGGATCTGTCTTTAGAACCGCAGACGCTTTTTTAATCGAAAAAATTTACCTGTGCGGTATTACTGCTACCCCACCACACAAGGATATTCAAAAAACAGCATTAGGCGCTACCGATACCGTAGCCTGGGAACATGTAACAGACACCCTAGAACTTATAACACAGCTACAGCAACAAAATGTACATATTTGTGCGATAGAGCAAGCCGAATCTGCTGTTTTTTTAAACAAATTCCATCCTCTATCTAATCAGAAATATGCACTGGTTTTTGGTAACGAAGTCAAAGGTGTACAACAAGCTGTAGTATCGGCTAGTAATACGGTAATAGAAATTCCGCAATTGGGAGCAAAACATTCTTTAAATATCGCCGTTAGTACTGGTGTAGTAATCTGGGATTTGTTTAGTAAATTAAGTTAATCTTTAGTGTTTTTAGTATTTTAGCCCGAACAAGCTAGTCCTATTTATTTTAAAATTGCATTATGAAAAAATTGATATTAATTATTGTTTTTATATTCTCCTCTTTTCTTTTAAACAAAACCTATGCACAAGGTCCACACTGTTATTCTAAAAAAATAAAAATAAAAAAAGTAAAGAAAAAACGCACTGGAAATTTAGTAGGCGTAAAAGGTATCGACGACAGAAAAAATTTAAAGAAAAAATTTAAAGAAAGAGAAAAAGAACGTAAACGCAATAAAAAAGAGGAAGAAAAAGAAATTCCTGAAGAAGAACTTAATAACGAAGTACCGATAGAAGAAGAGAATTAACAAACAAAAAAAGGCAAGGTTTTAAAACCTTGCCTTTTTTTGTTGGACACATCAATTATTTATTACTAAACAATTCATCTAAAAGAATGGATTTTTGTGAAAAATTATCCAAAAAACTTAAACTAATTTTAGCTAGCCCCCTCTACCTTCTATCTAGTCCTACGCCTATGAGATTTTTCAGCCTTCTTAAACGCTTTATCCAACGCTTTATCTGTATACTCAACAGCTTTGTTTTGTGCATAATTACGAGACTGTGTACCTAATTCCTTTTTAACATCCCTAAAAAGGGTTTTTCCTAAATCTACAATTGGCGTGTCACTTTTTCTGTTACTTGGCATAATATTTTGTATTGGTTTACTATAAAGACAATTAACCTTTAAAAAACCCTATTGTTTTTTAATTAAACTACCTTCTTTCACCATAAAATGGAGTAGAGTTTTCACCATACCTTAAAAACAAAAAGACCTGAACAATCGGAATATTGCTCAGGTCTTTTTTACATAAAAAATATACTTAAAATTCTTTTTTCTTAAGTTGAAAAAAGAATTTTATTTTCTCTTAAAGAAAAGTTTACCCTCATCGTCAGTTATTACTAATTCATCATTTACAACTTCAACATTCACACCTTCTAAATAAAGCTCCCCATATTTGTACTCCTCATTTTCCAAAGCATCATTAAAATCTTCAACTTTAAAATCAACCACTGTTAATGTATTTTCTTCTTCATTAAAAGCCCAGTTTCCAGAATATTTTTCATTCTGACTTACTGCCTCTCCATAAATGGCCTCACATTTACTTTTAGATTCCATAAAATTGATTCCTCTATATTTAAAATCATAAACCTCATAATAACTACCGTCTTCATTTAACACAAATTCAACCTTATTTACGGTTTCTGTAATCTCATAATCAGCCTCAAAACTGGTACCATCTTCACAGGTTATACTAGCCTTTTCTTCCTCCTCTTCACCTACTATTTCCTCTCTATCTAAAATCCATTCTCCTACTATAGAATTATTTCCTCCCCAAGCTTCAACTGTAACACAAACTTCCTGAACTATATAAATTTGTCCCGCCTCGTCGTATAAACATATATCATAACAAAATTTACCTGCAGGAACTCCATCAAAATCAAGATTAATAGTAGATCCAGAATCATCTAACCCATCGATATCTTGGCTAATTTCTTTACCTAATCTCAACTGTTTTTTTAAATCCAACTGTTTTCTACCTCTTCCTCCTTCAGAACCAAAAGCAGAGGCAGGAATATCAAAATAACTATCCGATGCATTACCGTCTACATCTTTAAATTGAATGTAAGCACCTGCAATATCCCCATCTGCACTAAAATTAATATCTAATCCAGATTTCTGAAAAGCCTCTTGCTGGATACTTTCTAGTTTAAATTCTAAACTACTATTTGGAGTTGGCGCTGCTTCTTTTATTTTTAGTGCTCCATCTATATCTATTCCCGATTCTATAGTTGTTAAAGGCACAGGGATTTCTTCTGCTGCATTTTGCACTGCTGCTAAACCCGTATTAGCACCATCTGTACTAGAATCGTCACTAGAACAAGAACCTAACAATAAACCTGTAGTAGCAACCAATAAGATTAGTGTCTTTTTTCTGTTAATCATAGTTATGTGTTTAAATAGTTAATTTTGTGCAATTTATATTCATTTAAATTAGTTTCATAATATCACCGTGTTAAATTTTAAGCGAAAAAAAATGCTTTTTACCGAACAGGTAATTGAGCTAAAAAAATAAAAAATGATGAACTTCTAATAAAACTATCCCATCACAACACTCTTGAACCTAAAAACAATTTCATACCCCATCAAAAGTCTTTATATTCGCAAATTGCATTACATACGTTATTATTCGTGTTTTTTGCTAACTGATTTTAGTATAAAACCACTAAAACCAAAATAATATCATGGGAAAAGAAATGACGCTCGATGTACTTTCGAGCATTAAGGGTGCTTCGGCATCCAAAGTAGTGGAAGATCTTTTTGAGGTAATCAAAAAAGGTCATGTAAATTCGAATACCGTAAGTGCTACCAATGTAAATGCGGTAACTATAGACGATTTACGTCCAGACGAGGTAATTAATAGTTCCGAAGTGGAACGAAATTTAATTATTGAAAATTTCCCCAAAGAAAAAAATAGATTTTTAGTAGTTTCTAAAGTAATTGAAGAATAGGCATGGCATCAACAATACAAGCTTTACATCAAAAGCTTCAACATAAAGAAATTTCTTGTACCACATTGGTACAAGAAAAATTAGCACAACTAAAAGCCAGTGACTATAATACAGAAACTACGCTTTTAGAAGAGTCTGCTTTAAACTTAGCCAAAAAAGTAGACGCTAAAATAGCCAATGGCGAAACCATAGGCCTTTTAGAAGGAATCCCTTTTGGAGTTAAAGATGTGTACTTATTACAAGGCACCTCAAGTTCTGCAGGTTCCGAATTTTTACGAGATTATAAAGCCCCATATACAGCAACAGCCATCCAAAAATTATTGGATGCAGGTGCCATACCTATAGTAAAAGAAAACTGCGATAGTTTTGGACATGGAAGTAGTTC
>CALGNG010000247.1 GCA_937958735.1 uncultured Aquimarina sp.
AAGCTCTGGAGGAGGAAGTATTTTTGCTAATAATACAGAAGTAATTAATGTAACTTCGGAAGTAGCTTACTATATAACAAAAAAGATAGGGTTTTCCGCTTCGGCATCTTTTCCAGTATCTGGAGAAAATGTATATGCCGAAACAGCATTTAGTGGAGGGATCTTTTTAGATATTAAATAAGTAATAAATAGATTTTTACAGAAGAAAAGCTAAATTGTTAATTACAATTTAGCTTTTTTTTATGTGATATGTTTTTTCTATTATCAAATTGGTTAAATTAGCTAGACTATTTTCAAATAAACTATGTTTTTACTTTTCCTTTACGGAACACTTTCAATAATTTTTTCTTTTTTATGTTCTATTCTAGAAGCGGTATTATTAAGTATCACTCCTAGCTTTGTTACGCTTAAGCAGCAAGAAGGCAAAAGTTATGTAGATTATCTTCAGTATCTTAAAAAAGATGTAGATAAGCCTCTTATAGCCATACTTACATTAAATACAATAGCGCATACCGTTGGTGCGATATTGGTAGGGGTACAGGCAGAAAACTTAAATTTAAAATTAGATCTTTTTGGATTTCCAGCAGTAGCCATTGTTTCTGCGGTAATGACATTTCTGATTCTTACAGTTTCAGAAATTATACCTAAAACAATAGGTGCTACCTATTGGAAATCTCTAGCTGGTTTTACCACTATAATGCTTAAAATTTTAATTTTTCCGTTACGCTGGACAGGTCTTTTGTGGTTATTACAGCTTACGACTAGGCTAATAGGTAAATCGGCACATGTAAATACAATGAGTAGGGAAGAGTTTATGGCTATAGCAGACACTGCAGAAGAGGAAGGAGCTATTAAAGGAAATGAGACTACAGTAATAAAAAACCTGCTAGCTTTTAAATTAATTTCTGCAAAAGATGTTATGACACCGTTTACCGTTGCGGTAATAGAGGACGAGGAAACCAGCTTGTTAGAGTTTCATGAAGGTCACCGAAATTTAAAATTTTCTAGAATTCCGGTTTTTAAAGACAAGTCTCATAATATTACAGGGTTTGTTTTAAAAGACGATATTTTAGAAGAATTAGTAGAACGCAATGGAGATAAGAAATTAAGTGAAATTAAAAGAGATATTTTAATAGTAAATAATTTTCAACCCATCCCAGAACTTTTTAATCAACTAGTAAAAAACAAAGCGCACATTGCTATTGTAGTAGACGAGTTTGGTAATATGATTGGTTTAATAACCATGGAAGATATTATTGAAACATTACTAGGGTTAGAAATTATGGATGAGAGCGATAATGTAGAAGATATGCAAGTTCTTGCTCGAAAAAATTGGGAAAACAGAGCTAAACGCTTAGGAATTATTCCAATGGAAGAAACTATAGAAGAAATCTCTACTCCACCTCCTTCTTCTTCTCCAGAAGAAGATTAAGTAAAAATATATGAGAGTATTAAAGAAAACACTAAAAGGAGTACTATTAGTTTTTTTGTTATTAGTGGCTTTACTATATCTTTTTGATTATGAATATATATTACGTGGAGTACGTGTGGTATATTTTACAGGGCATAAAACAGCTTACATAGACGACACTCCTTACTTTGATACACATGATATAAAAAATAATCCTAATAGTATTACTCCATGGGCTTTAGATTCCAATTATAATAAAGTTAAAGCCACGGTAAAATTAGATTCGCTACATAAAGCATTGGGAACGGTAGCCTATCTAATTGTTAAAAACGACAGTATATTTCATGAGTTTTATGCAGAAGGTTATTCCCGAAAAAGTAAAACCAACTCTTTTTCTATGGCAAAAAGTATTACTACAGCCATGCTATTTAAGGCAATAGAACAAGGGTATATTAAAAGTTTAGAAACACCAGTAGCTAGTTTTTTACCAGAAATTAAAGGGGCTTTCTCATCGCAATTAACGGTAGGGGACTTGTCTTCTATGTCTTCGGGGTTAAATTGGCAAGAAAGCTATTCCAGTCCTTTTTCTGTTACAGCAAGAGCCAATTACGATAAAAATATTAGAAAACTTATGCTAGGCTTACAGGTTGTAGATAAACCAGGGCAATCCTTTAAATACCTAAGTGGTGCTACCCAAGTATTAGGGCTGGTAATAGAAAAAGCTACAAATAAAACTTTATCCAACTATTTAAGTGAAAATTTTTGGCAACCATTAGGAATGTCTCAGCCAGCTCTTTGGCAATTAGATAGTGAGCAGAGTGGATTAGAAAAAGCCTTTTGCTGTGTAGCAAGTAATGCTAGGGATTTTGCACGCTTTGGACAATTATGGATAAATAATGGAAAATGGAATGGAAAGCAATTAATTTTAGAAGACTTAGCCATAAAAGCACAACAACCCAGGTTTAAAGAATCGCCCCAATATGGGTATGGGTTATGGTTAGATACTTATAAAGGTAAAAAAGTAACCTATATGCGTGGTATTTTAGGACAATATGTTATTTGTATACCTCAAGATGGTATTACTATTGTGCGATTAGGACACCATAGAAGTCCTCCTACAGATACCAAAGCAGGAAGCGATTATTCCATTTATATAAATGAAGCGTATAAAATGCTTAACAGTAAGGGAGTAGAATAATGAATTTTAATGTAAACAATATTCTTTTTTTAGATATTGAAACGGTACCACTTCACGAAAAATTCGAAGATCTTTCGGAAGATTCGCAAAAACTATATGCCGAAAAAACAGCCTATAGACGAGAAGAAGGAGTTACCCCTTTAGACTTTTACGAAAGAGCAGGAATCTGGGCAGAATTTGGTAAAATAATATGTATATCGGTAGGCTATTTTGTGGAATCTAAAAAAGATAGAAGCTTTAGGTTAACCTCTTTTTATGGGGAAGAAAAACAATTACTTTTAGACTTTAAGCACTTAGTAGATACTCATTTTAGTAAACTAAAACACATTTTATGTGCCCATAATGGCAAAGAGTTCGATTTTCCTTATATAGCCAGAAGAATGTTGGTTAACGGAATAGCATTGCCTAAAAAGCTAAATCTATTTGGTAAAAAGCCATGGGAAATCCCACACT
>CALGNG010000248.1 GCA_937958735.1 uncultured Aquimarina sp.
GGCTCTACAAGAAGGAGAATAGGACTTTCTATATTGAAAAATCTATCAATGACAGTCCCAAAGTCTAAAGAAGAACAACAAAAAATTGCCAAGTGCCTATCCTCATTAGACAATCTAATAACAGCAGAAACTAAAAAACTAGAATATTTAAAACACCACAAAGAAGGCTTATTACAACAACTATTTCCTGCTAATGGAGAAACCAAACCACAATTTCGTTTTCCAGAGTTTGAGGGTGATTGGACAACAATACTTATAGAAGAATTAGTAAAGAATAATGTTTTATATCCTCAGAAGGATGGGAATCACGGAAACATACACCCTAAATCTTCGGATTTTGTAAATAAAGGCATCCCTTTCATTATGGCAAGTGATATCCGTAATGGAAAAATCAATTATTCTAAATGTAAGCATATTTCAAAAAAACAAGCGAATAACTTACAAAAGGGGTTTGCAAAAGAAGAAGATGTTTTATTAACACATAAAGGTACGGTTGGAGAGGTTGCTATAATTGAAAAAAATGAATTTCCTTATTTAATGCTTACACCTCAGGTAACGTATTATCGTGTTAAAGATAAAAGCAAATTGTCAAATAAATTTCTTCTATCATTCTTTAGATGTGACAACTTTCAAAAAGCCTTACTGAAACTATCTGGAGGGGGAACAAGAGCTTACGTAGGTATAACAGCACAAGGCAAACTTGATATTTCTATTCCACCAACAATAGACGAACAAAAAAAAATTGCTTCGTGCTTTTCCTCAGTAGAGGATTTAATACAAAAACAAACGACTAAAATAGAAGCCTTACAAACGCATAAAAAAGCCTTGATGCAACAGTTGTTTCCTAATGTAAATAGTCTGATAATATAAGTATGGAAGGAATACAAAAAATAGAGAAAGAAGTTTATCAAAAAAAAATTTTAAACAAACCAAATAAAAAAGAGTTTGACCGATTTTACAAGGTGATTTTAGATGAAAATTATGTTTATGATAATCAAGAGTTAGTTTACAATTTAAAAGAAGACTTGAGTGAAGAAATAATTGCTAAAGTTATTTTTATGCTTAAGTCAGTAGGTTTTTTACCTTTTGTAGCTCTAGAAGAGGTAAGTAAATATATTAGAACGTTAGAAAATAAATACTTTTTGCTTTTTGCTTATAATGGCACAGGAAAAACCAGGTTGTCAATGAACTTTAAAGACGAAGCTAAACAAAGTGGTAATGCTGACACATTATATTTTAATGCATTTACAGAAGACTTGTTCACTTGGGATAATGATTTGGATAATGATGCTCAAAGAGTATTACTTTTAAATAAAGATTCTGCATTCTTCGGTAAACTAGATGTTTCAAATTCTGATGGCAAAAGACTAATTGAAACTTTAGATATTGATAATAAAATCCGTCCATTATTAAAACGATATGCCGATTTTAATTTCTTAACTCTATTTGATTATAAAAAAGAAAATGAAGAAGGTGATATTGATTATTGGGCTGTTAAGTTTATAAGAGAAGAAATAATTGATGGTACTGCTGAAAATGTTCCTTTTATTAAAGTTTCAAGAGGTGAAGAAAATATTTTTATTTGGTGCTTTTTCTTAGCTATTGCACAACTAGCTATAGATAAGTCGGATGGGTATGACTGGGTAAAGTATATTTACATTGATGACCCAATATCATCATTAGACGATAATAACACTATTGCTGTTGCAAGTCATTTAGCACAAATGCTAAAAAAAGAAACTAACGGAGTTAAAACGATAATTTCTTCTCATCATTCACTTTTTTTTAATGTAATGTGTAATGAGTTGAAAAAGGCAAATAGATATTTTTTAAGTAAAATGGGAGATGCAAATTATACACTAACAGACACGACAGATACACCTTTTTTTCATCACGTTTCATTAATAAAAGACTTACGTAATGCAGTTGAATCAGGAGTTTTATACACATATCATTTTAATATATTAAGAAGTGTATTGGAGAAGACAGCTTCTTTTCACGGCTTTAAATTCTTTTCTGATTGTATCACACCATTAGATGATGACGAAGATAAAGTTCTTTATACAAGAATGGTAAATATATTAAGTCACGGTAACTATTCTTTATATGAGCCAAGAGAGATGTTACCAGAAAACAAGCAATATTTCAAAAAAATATTTAAAGACTTTATCACAAACTATCAGTTTAATCCTGAGGTAATACCTGCTCTTACAGTAGAATCAAATTAATTATGACAGCAAAACAAGAAGAATTAGGGAAAATACTTTGGGATATAGCCAATGATTTAAGAGGTGCAATGAATGCAGATGATTTTCGTGATTATATGTTATCATTTCTATTTTTACGCTACTTATCAGATAATTATGAAGGTTCTGTAAAAAAAGAATTAGGTTCAGATTATCCACAATTGGAAGAAGAAGATAATCGTACACCTCTTTCAGTTTGGTATGAAGCCAATACAGATGATATAGAGCCATTTGAAAAGCAAATGCGTAGAAAAGTACATTATGTTATCAAACCGAAATATTTATGGGCAAGCATATCAGAATTGGCACGTACACAACACAATGATTTATTAAGTGACCTTCAAAAAGGGTTTAAGTATATAGAGAACGAATCATTTGAAAGTTCGTTTAAAGGCTTGTTTTCAGAAATCAATCTAGATTCAGAAAAACTAGGTAAAACATATACTGACAGAAATAAAAAGCTATGTACCATTATTAAGAAAATATCAGATGGTATTGCAGAATTTTCAACTGATAGCGATACTCTTGGTGATGCTTACGAGTATTTAATTGGTGAATTTGCAGCAGGTTCTGGTAAAAAAGCAGGTGAGTTTTATACACCACAACAATTATCTACTATTCTATCAGAAATTGTAACATTAGACAGTCAAGACCCTAAAACAGGTAAAAAGAAAAAGATAAATAAAGTATTGGATTTTGCTTGTGGTTCAGGTTCTTTACTTTTAAACGTAAAAGATAAAATTGAAAAAGCAGGTGGTACACTTAGCCGTATTTATGGTCAAGAAAAAAATATAACAACATACAACTTAGCACGTATGAATATGTTGTTACACGGAGTAAAAGATTCAGAATTTGAAATATTTCACGGAGATACGTTAAAAAACGAATGGGATTTATTAAATGAAATGAATCCATCTAAAAAAACAACTTTTGATGCTATAGTTGCAAATCCACCATTTAGTTTACGTTGGGATGCATCAGAAGCAATGGGCGAAAATTTTCGTTATAAAAACTACGGTTTAGCACCTAAATCAGCAGCAGATTTTGCTTTTTTATTACACGGTTTTCACTTTTTAAGTGACGAAGGTACAATGGCTATTATTTTACCACACGGAGTTTTATTTAGAGGTGGAGCTGAATCTCGAATTAGAACTAAATTGCTAAAAGACGGAAATATTGATACTGTTATTGGCTTACCTTCTAACCTATTCTTTTCTACAGGAATACCTGTATGTATTTTAATATTAAAAAAATGCAAAAAGGATGATGATGTACTCTTCATAAATGCAAGTGAGCATTATAAAAAAGAGAAACGTCAAAATATTTTACGAGAAGGAAAAGACGGAGAAGCCAATGATATTCAAAAAATTGTAGAAACCTATCAAAACCGACCTGAAAAAATAGAACGATACGCCCGTAGAGTTTCTATGGAAGAAATAGAGAAAAACGATTACAACCTGAATATTTCTAGATATGTAAGCACAGCTAAAGCGGAAATTAAGATTGATTTAAAAGAAGTGAATGAGAAACTTGCTGATATAGAAAAGAAAGCGACTAAATCATTGGAAGAACATAATGGATATTTAAAGGAATTAGGGTTGAAAACAATTTGAATGATTGGATGAACCTATGTGAAATTTAATATGATTAAGGCATATGTTTTACAAGATATAAATAAATTTAGCTAATTCGATTAATGGCAGTTTTAAATCAATTTCAACAATATTCACAAGGAGAAAATACAGTTACAAATAATGTACTGTTAATGCTTTCAAATCTTTATGAAATTAATCCAAAATACTACGAGGAATATGTTCGAGGATTAACAGAAGATGTAGACAGCTATGAAGTAATTCCTTCTTTTCTTCAACAAGTAAATAATAGAGGTAATGGAATAATTGATGGGCATATTCAAGTTCGCGCATCAAAAATAATTATTGAAACGAAATTACATGGATTGGAGTGGATTGAAAAACTATTAAAGTATTCTGATAGTTTTGATGAAAATGAATTTAAGTTACTTTTTCATTTAAGTTCAGATAAATATCCTCAGCATAAAATTGATGAAATAAATGCTAGGCTAAAGGAAAATAAGACAATAGGAAAAATCAATTTTCATTCATTGACTTACCAAGACTTAGTTGATCAACTTAAAGAATTGGCTAATAATTACCAATTTGAACATTATCTCCAAAGGCTCAATGAACACTTTGAAAGTTACTGTTTAGGAATGTCGTTAATGCCTAAAAGTAATCATGTTTTGAGAGCAATGGCTTGCGGTGAATCATTTGACTTAAACATAAAACATAAATTTTACTTTGATTTAGCTTCAAGAGGTTACAGTAATTTCAACTACTTAGGAATCTACAAATGGAAATCTGTAAGATATATCGGAAGAGTAGAAAATATGATAGTTGCGAATTGGGATGAAACCAATGGATTAGAAATTTTAGAACAAAAGTTCGAATTAACTGACAGCCAAAAAGAACGACTAATTAATGGTATTAGAGAGTCTGATGAAAATGGATGGGGTGTTGCAAACGGACATAGGTTTTTCTTATTAAAAGATTTTGAAGAAACTGATTTTTCAAAAACAACACCAGGTGGTATTTTTAGAGTTCGATTTTTTAATTTAGAAAACTATATCGGAAAAGTGCCAAAAAACATGAAAGAAATAGCAAAAATGCTAAAAACAACATCTTGGGAATAATACTATTTATAGCACATAGTTAAACTTGTATTTTTATACAGATGATTAAATTACTATTCATCATTCTTAGGAAGATATAAATTTCCTCTAGAAAGAAGAAGGTTTCTATAGTGATTTTTTAATCTCTGTTTTTCAGTCATGGGTTTAAGTTTGTGATCTGGAGATAACTTATCTTTTTTTTGCTCTAGAATAATTTCTAAATCCTTTACGGATAAACCGTCCAGCAAAGCATTTAATATTTTATCACTAGTCAGACTCACTGTTTTAATTTTTCGGTAGAAATCGTGTTGTTTTAGTGAAAGGTATATTGATGTTAGGTGCATTAATGTTAAGCTTGTTTTTTTGGCTGTAGTTTGCTTTTAATGTCATTTTATGACTCGAATTATGAAAACAAATCGATTATAAATGATTCTTCTAAATTCTATAATTAGACAGCCCAACCTTAAATTTTCTTCACTGAATTAGCAACAAATTCTTCTTGAGCCTTTGTCACTAATTCTTAAAAATTCAAGATTGGACTTATACATTTTAAGGGGTTTATAATAAATGAAGCCTTTGTCATTTTTCGGGACAGCGAAAAACTGGCAGGATATAAGCATTTCTAATTTGAAACCTTTTGCTTTTATCGCTTAACTCACCGTACACGCTAACACAAAATCTTACAAAAGAACTGCTAGATATCCTTATGGAACTTGTCAAGACTATACAAGTTTTAGCAATAAATAAGGAATCTACTTCCTTGAAAATACAAGTATTTTACTACGTCGCAAACACACCTAATTTCTCACTAAAAGTCTTGACAAAACCCACTTCATTTATTGTGCTATGCACGTAAGAAAGAAACAAACACCCCTTAAAATTTAATAGGGATTGAAATTCTTAAAAAACGAGCATTATGGTATCATTAGAAACATTGAAAGAGCACAACTTAAAAAC
>CALGNG010000249.1 GCA_937958735.1 uncultured Aquimarina sp.
ATAGCAGAATTTTCGGCATTAATGGAATATTATAACCAAGATGCTGTATACTATGCCCATGCTGGAGCAGGAGAAATTCATTTAAGGCCCATTTTAGACCTTAAAAAATCCAAAGATGTAAGTCTTTTTAAAGAAATTACCGATGCAGTAGCCGTTTTGGTGAAAAAATACAACGGTTCTAGGAGTGGAGAGCATGGAGACGGTATAGTACGTTCTAGTTATATTCCAGAAATGATAGGGGCTAGTAATTATGAATTACTTAAAGAAATAAAAAAAGAATTCGATCCTAAAGGAATATTTAATAAGGGGAAAATTATAGACCCCTTATCTATGGTAGATAATTTACGCTACCAACCCGGTAAAACAACTACAGAAGTCTCGACACTTTTAGATTTCTCAGACTCCTTAGGTATTTTACGAGTAGCAGAAAAATGTAATGGCAGTGGAGATTGTAGGAAATCTGTAGATGCAGGAGGCGGAATGTGCCCCAGTTACAGAGCCACAAAAAACGAAAAAGATACTACAAGAGCCAGAGCAAATACCTTGCGGGAAGTATTAACCAACAGTACGAATACCAATAAGTTTAATGATCCTTTATTAAAAGAAGCTTTTGATTTATGTGTAAGTTGTAAAGCTTGTGTAAGCGAGTGCCCTTCTAATGTAGATGTGGCTACTTTAAAAGCAGAGTTTTTATTTCAATATCAAAAAACAAATAAAGCCTCGTTAAGAGATCAGCTATTTGCATATAACGATACCGTTAATCGGTTTGCATCAAAATTCTCTGGACTCTCTAACTTTGTTTTTACCAATAAAATTACTGCTGCAATAGTAAAAAAAAGCATGGGAATTGCTCCACAGCGGTCTTTACCCAAAATAGCTAAAGAGTCTTTTGAAGTATGGTTAATTAAATTCTTGAAAAATAATACACTAATAAAACCAGTAAAAGAAGTGTACCTATTTGTAGACGAATTTTCTAACTTTTTAGAAGTCCAAACAGGAAAAGACACGGTAATACTATTAACTAAATTAAATTATAAGGTAAACTACCTAGCTCATAAGCAAAGTGGTAGGGCCTTTATATCTAAAGGTTTCTTAGAAGAAGCTAAAGAATTGTGTAATTATAATATTGCAATCTTTAAAGATAAAATAACTAAAGAAATTCCTTTAGTAGGAATAGAGTCCTCGGCTATTTTAACCTTTAGAGACGAGTATTTAAGGCTAGCCACAGATAAAAAAGCAGCAAAATTACTATCGGAAAAAGTAGTTACTATAGACGAGTTTTTAGCTAGCGAGATAGAGAATAAATCCATTTTAAGCTCTCAATTTTCGGAAGAAAAAAAAGATATCAAACTACACGTCCATTGCCACCAAAAAGCTTTGTCTTCTACAGTACACACCTTTAAGTTTTTAAATTTACCAGTAAATTATAAAGTAATCCTAATACCTTCGGGATGTTGCGGTATGGCAGGATCTTTTGGGTACGAAAAAGAACATTATAGCACCAGTATGCAAATGGGAGAACTCTCCTTGTTTCCTAAAATAAGAAAAGCAGCCCCGGAAACGGTTATAGCCGCTACAGGGACAAGTTGTAGGCACCAGATACAAGATGCTACAACAAAAAAGTCCAAACATCCAGTAAGTATCCTTTTAGAAGGGTTTATTTAATTTTTTTAAACTATTTGTATAAATAATTTTATGTAAATTACTATATATTAGTTTTTTATAATTTTTTTGTAAAGCATAAAATTGTAGTTTTTTTTAAATATAAATTATTGTTATTCTTTATTTTGCATTAAATTAATACTATGAATACAGATTTAACAGATTATAGAAAATCGTATGCTAAAAAAGAACTTTTAGAAAATCAAATTCCAGATAATCCTATAGAATTATTTGACCAATGGTTTAAAGAAGTGGAAGCACACGGTGGTGTAGAAGAAACCAATGCAATGACGATAAATACGATTGGACTGGATGGTTTTCCAAAGGCGCGTATTGTTTTATTAAAAAAGTATAACGATAAAGGATTTGTCTTCTACACCAATTACGATTCGGAAAAAGGAAAGTCTATTATAGAAAACCCTAAAGTATGTATTTCTTTTTTTTGGCCCAATTTAGAGCGCCAAGTAATTATAAAAGGAATGGCTTTTAAAGAAAGTGAGGAGCTAAGTACCGCCTATTTTCATTCGCGTCCACGCGGAAGCCAAATAGGAGCATGGACTTCTCCACAAAGTCAGGAAATAGTATCTAGAGAAATTTTAGAACAAAAAGAACAAGAACTAATTAAAAAACATGAAGGGAAAGAAATTCCTAAACCAAAACACTGGGGAGGCTTTGTTGTTGTCCCGCATAGTATAGAATTTTGGCAAGGAAGACCTAATAGATTACACGACAGAGTAATTTATACCAATTCCAACCAATGGACTAAAACACGACTAGCCCCTTAACCAAATTATACAACTATGAAGACGATTTATTTTATAAGGCACGCAAAATCCTCTTGGGATGCTCCAATTTCCGATATAGACAGGCCTCTTAATGAAAGAGGCTATAACGATGCCCACCATATAGGGGAAGAGCTAAAGGATAAAAATATAAAAATAAATGCTATTTATAGTAGTGTAGCCAATAGAGCCAGGACAACAGCTGGTATTGTGTCGTTTAAGTTAGGTTTTAAAGAGCAAGATATTACCAGTAGCGAAGAACTGTACGATTTTGAAGGAGAAAAAGTCGTTAATTTTATAAAGCAATTACCCAACGAACAGGAAAATGTTCTTATTTTCGGGCATAATCCGGCATTTACCAATATTGTAAATACTTTAGGAAGTGTAAAATTAGATAACTTACCTACCTGTGGAGTAGTGTCCATCCAATTCGAAATTAAGAATTGGACGGAATTATCCCAAGGAGAAACCGATTTTTACATATTACCAAAATTATTAGGATATCGGTAAGTGAAGCTTTTAAAAAGTAAACTGAAGTAAGCACATGTCAAAAAACAAATATGAGTACATCAACAGAGAAATTAGTTGGCTAAAATTTAATGCAAGAGTACTGCAAGAAGCTAGAGATGAAAAAGTACCTTTATTAGAACGATTGCGATTTATAGGAATTTTTTCCAATAATTTAGACGAATTTTTTAGAGTACGTTATGCAACAGTACAGCGTATTGTTTTTGCAGGTAAATCTGGAAAAAAAGCGCTCTACGGTATGGAAGCTAGGCTGCTTCTAGAACAAATAACCAATATAGTAATACAACAACAGACAGAAAGTTTAGAAATAATTCGCGAAATACAATTGCGTTTAGAAGATCACGGTATATTTGTAATTAAAGAACACCAAGTTACTGCAAGCCAAGGAGAGTTTATTAGAGATTACTTTACCGAAGTAGTAAGCCCTGCTTTAATGACGTTTATGTTAGACGATCTAGAGCGTTTTCCTCATCTAAAAGATAAGGCGGCCTACTTGGCAGTAAAGTTAGCCCTGGATCAAGAAGATGCCAATTACGATACCAAAGAGGGAAAAGAAAACTTATTTGCATTAATAGAAATTCCAGACTCTATAGGACGTTTTGTGGTATTGCCAAAAGACAAAGATGGTAAAGAATATATTATAGTATTAGACGATCTAATGCGCTATTGTATGGATCAAATCTTCAGTATTTTTAATTATAAAGAAGTTTCGGTACACATGATTAAAATTACTAGAGATGCCGCCCTAGATATCGATAATGATTTTAAGAAAAGTTTTATAGAAAAAATTTCTAAAAGTGTTTATTTAAGAAGAGAAGGGGATCCAGTACGCTTTGTCTACGATAAAACAATAGATCCCGACACATTGGAGTTTCTAATGGAAAAAATGCAGATAGACGATACAGACAGTATTATTCCAGGAGGACGCTACCACAACCGTAGAGATTATATGAGTTTTCCAACTCTAGGACATAAAGAACTAGCTTACGAATCCTTTAAACCATTACCCGTAAAAGGACTAGATATTAACGGAAGTATTTTTAAAAAAATAGCAAAGAAAGATTATCTCTTATACGCACCTTATCAAAGTTTTTCTTACATCATAAAATTTTTAAGAGAAGCAGCATTAGACCCCAAAGTAACCTCTATAAAAATAACCATATACCGTTTGTCCAATGTATCGCATATTGCCAGTTCTTTAATAAACGCTGCTAAAAACGGAAAAGCGGTAACAGTACAAATAGAATTACAAGCAAGATTTGACGAAGCAAACAATATAGAGTATGCGGAAGCAATGCAAGAAGAAGGAGTAAACCTAATATTTGGTGTGCCAGGATTAAAAGTACATTGTAAAACCTGTTTAATAGAGCGTACAGAAGGTGGAAAGAAAAAACGTTATGGATTTATAAGTACGGGTAATTTTAACGAATCTACAGCTAAAATTTATACAGATTACACCCTGTTTACAAGTAATTCTGATATTTTAAAAGATCTAAACAAAGTGTTCGATTTTTTTGAAATTAATTATAAAGTAACTAGATATAAGCACTTAATAGTTTCTCCACATTATTCCCGAAAAAGATTTTCTGAGCTTATAGATATAGAAATAGCTAATAAACAAAAAGGAAAAGAAGCCTATATACGCATTAAGGTAAATAGTCTTACAGATTATGGGATGATAGATAAACTATATCAAGCCAGTAACGAGGGAGTTAAAATAGACTTAATTGTAAGAGGAATGTGTTGTCTTATACCAGGAAAAAAGGGGATGAGCGAAAACATTAAGGCGATTAGTATAGTGGATAAATTTTTAGAACACCCAAGAATGTATATTTTTGGTAATGGAGGGGATCCTAGTGTTTTTATATCCTCGTCGGATTGGATGCGAAGAAACCTAGACCGTAGAGTAGAGGTAACCTGTCCTATTTTTGACAACGATATAAAACAACAACTAATAGATACTTTTAATATCTGTTGGGCAGACAACGTAAAAGCACGTATATTAAACAAAGATCAAGATAATACCTATATAAAAAACGATCTTCCAGAAAACAGATCACAGTTAAGTTTGTACGATTATTTTAAAAACCGATTGAATTAGCATTTTGATTACAATAGATAAATTCGGAGCCATAGATATAGGTTCCAATGCAGTAAGACTATTAATAGGTTCGGTAACCTCTTTAAATGGTCAAAACCCTCGCTTTAAAAAAACGAGCCTAGTGCGTGTGCCTATACGTTTAGGAGCAGATGTGTTTATAAAAAACGAGGTTTCGGAAGAAAACGTAAAACGTTTGTTAGATACCATGAAGTCTTACAGACTTCTAATGGAAACACATAAAATACACAGTTATAAAGCATGTGCCACATCGGCAATGAGGGGGGCTAAAAATGGTAAAGACATTGTAGCCTTAATAAAAAAAGAAGCTGGAATCCAGATAGATATTATAGACGGGAAAGACGAAGCGTCTATAATAGCTATGACAGACTTAACAGAGCTTACAGATCAAGAAGCGTCCTACTTGTATGTAGATGTAGGAGGAGGGAGTACAGAATTTACCGTTTATCATCACGGAGAAAAAATAGCTTCAAAATCTTTTAACCTAGGAACAGTACGTTTGTTAAACGATTTGGTAACCCCAGAATTATGGCAAAGCGT
>CALGNG010000250.1 GCA_937958735.1 uncultured Aquimarina sp.
AGTGGTAAAAATTACACCAGGTTCTGTTCTAAGATCCACATAATCATTAAGACGTAAATTGCCAATAAGTCCAACATTAAAGCCTAATTGCTTATTGGTTACAATGTCTTGATTCGAAACATCTAGATTGGCCCTGTCTTCTACATAATCCACTTTAAAATCTAAAGAGTTGAAGCCTAAATAATATCCCCAACGATATTTTTTTTTGTCGTGATTTTGCCTGTTTTGTAAACGTTCTTTGGTAAATATACCTTGAGCACTTATAGTTTGAATACTAAAAAGTACAAAGAAAAGGATGCTTAATTTTTTTATCATTTTATTTGCTTGCCGTATAAATTGTTGCTACACCAAAAGTCTGAGGCCTAGCCTTACAGTTTATAAACCCAACTTTCGATAAAATATTGTTAAAGGCTTCTCCATAAGGAAAAGCAGCAGCACTTTCGCTAAGGTAAGAATAAGCAACTTTGTCTTTGGAAAAAAGTTTACCTATTAAAGGAAGTATTATTTTACAATGAAAATGATAGCCCTGTTTAAAAGGGAATTTGGTAGGAATAGAGGTTTCTAGCACAACAAAAATACCTTTAGGTTTTAATACTCTTAAAATTTCTCCCAATCCTTGTTCTAAATTTTCGAAATTACGAACACCAAAAGAAACCGTTACCGCATCAAAATAATTATCGGGATAATCAATTTTTTCCCCATCTCCCAATACCATTTTAATAGTATTGTCTAGTTTATTTTGTGTCACTTTTTGTTTTCCAACAGAAAGCATTCCAGCAGAAATGTCCAAACCAATAATTTCTTTAGCCCCCGTTTTAACCAAGTTTATAGCTAAATCCCCTGTACCTGTTGCAACATCTAAAACGGTTTTAGGACTAGAATGTGTAACAATGTTTACCACCCTTCTGCGCCATTTAATATCTATACCAAAAGAAATTACACGGTTTAGCCCATCGTAATTAGTGGAAATAGTATCAAACATAGAAGCTACCTGCTCTTTTTTGCTTTTAGAAGAATCTTTATAAGGAGTAATCTTATCTACCATCGAAAAAGTTTGTGCAAATATAAGTTTTTGTGGTAGCATGTAATACTTTTTTTAAAGACTTATAACAAACTAATAATTAGTAAATAGGTATATTTGTCTTACTTTTTAGAGGTAAACACCACCTCGTTTATTTTCAATTTATGAAGATTATTATTGCAGGAGCGGGAGAAGTAGGTTTTCATTTAGCAAAATTACTTTCTTATGAATCACAAGACATCACACTAATAGATACAGATAAGGAGCGTTTGTCGTATGCTGAAACCCATATCGATATTAGAGGAGTTAAAGGGAATGCTTCTTCTATAGAAGTGTTGAAAAATGCAAACGTAGCTAACGCCGATTTAATTATTGCTGTTACAGGTATGGAAACTACCAATATTACTATTTGCGTTTTAGCTAACGAATTAGGAGCAAAACAATCTATAGCGCGTATTTCTAATACCGAGTTTATTACCAATAAAGATAAAATTGGTTTTAAAAAGTTTGGAATAGACGAGTTAATTTCTCCAGAGTTATTAGCTGCTAACGAGATTAGTTTGTTGTTAAACCAGTCCGCGTTTAACGAAACCTACGAATTTGAAGGAGGAGCATTGACTATGGTAGGTATTACTCTAGCTAAGGAATCTCCATTTATAGGTAAAACAGTAAAAGAATCGGCACAGATAGTACCACATTTAAAGTTTATACCCATAGCCTTACAACGTAAGGGAACCCAATTTACCATAATACCAAGAGGAAATACCGAATTTAAAGTAGGGGACGAAGCCTATTTTGTAACTACTAAAGAAGGCGTAAAGCAACTTTCTAAGCTAATAGGAAGAGAAAGAGGTAAAATAAAAGACGTAATGATTCTTGGAGGAAGTAACATTGGTTTTAATACTGCCAAAGATTTATGTGGTAAGAAATTTAATATAAAACTAGTAGAACGTTTAGCAAATAGAGCTTTTGATTTAGCAGATAATCTACCTAAAGCATTAGTTATTAATGGAGACGGACGCAATGTGGAACTGTTAGAAGAGGAAAATGTGTACGATATGGACGCATTTATAGCCGTAACAGGAAATTCCGAAACTAATATTATTTCCTGTCTAATGGCAAAATCTAAAGGTGTGCCCAAGACTATTGCTTTAGTAGAAAACATGGATTACTTTCAGCTCTCCCATTCTATAGGAGTCGATACACTAATAAACAAGAAGCTATTAGCCGCAAATTCTATTTTTAGATATGTACGACAAGGAGAAGTTTTAGCCATGACTAAGCTAGGAAGCATGAATGCAGAACTTCTAGAATTCGAAGTAAAATATAGCTCTAAAGTAGCCAATACCGTAATTAAAGATATAGATTTTCCTAGAGCAGCCATTATTGCAGGAATTATTAGAGATAACAAAGGAATGATCCCGTTAGGAGATTTTAAAATACTGCCAGCAGATAAAGTAGTAGTATGTAGTCTACCAAAATCTATTGTAGAAGTCGAAAAACTATTTGTGTAATGCCAAAATTAAATTATAAAATTGTATTACATATATTAGGCGTATTACTCCTAATTAATGGTGGCTTTATGCTTCTAGCCTCTTTATTAAGTCTAATATATCAAGACGGTGTAACCATAAAAATTACTATAGCAGCATTAGTTACCATGATGGTAGGAGTCGCCTCTATGTTTTTTACAAGAGAACACAATAAAGACTTAGGAAAAAGAGAAGGGTACCTAGTAGTTACTTTTGGATGGGTGTTTATGTCTTTAAGTGGTACTTTACCATACCTATTTACAAACTCCATCCCAGATTTCACTAATGCCTTTTTCGAAACCATATCGGGGTATACAACCACAGGAGCCTCTATTTTGGATGATATAGAAGCTGTGCCTTACGGAGTGCTGTTTTGGAGAAGTCTTACCCACTGGATAGGAGGTATGGGTATAATAGTATTGGCTATAGCTATATTGCCCTTGTTAGGAATAGGAGGGATGCAGCTATTTGCTGCAGAAGCCCCAGGACCTAGTGCAGATAAATTACACCCTAGGATTACCGATACGGCTAAAAGATTATGGTATATATATGTAGGATATACTGCCGCAGAAACATTGCTTTTAAAACTAGCAGGGATGAATTTTTTTGATGCCATAAACCATGCCATGAGCACCCTTTCTACAGGAGGATTCTCTACAAAAAACACTAGTGTAGCCCATTGGAACGATAACCCCGTAATCCAATGGATTATTATTGTATTTATGTTTTTGGCAGGAGCCAACTTTATCTTAAGCTATTTTGCTTTTAAAGGAAAATTCAGCAAAGTATTCTCCGACGAAGAATTTAAATATTACGGAAGGTATATACTGTTTTTTAGTATTATGGCAGGTTTAATTATCTATTTTCAATTCGATCCATCTGCCTCTACTATAGACCACCCAATGGTTTGGGGGCAAGCAGAAAGTGCTTTTAGACATGCTATATTTCAAATACTAGCCGTAGTAACCACAACAGGCTTTGTGTCCGCAGATTATACCATGTGGACTCCTTTTCTAACCGTATTCTTTTTTGGATTAATGTTCTCTGGAGGTTCTGCAGGATCTACTTCTGGAGGGATAAAAGTAGTAAGACACATAATAACTATTAAAAACGGATTACTAGAATTTAAAAGAACCCTGCACCCCAATGCTATTTTACCAGTACGCTACAATACAAGAGCTGTAGACAAACAAATTGTATTTACTATATTAGGATTCTTTATTCTCTATTTCTTATCTTTTATTATAGGAGCTTTAGTGTTGGGTGCCTTAGGATTAAATTTCGAATCTGCAATTGGTGGAGCTGCAACCTCTTTAGGAAACGTGGGGCCGGGATTAGGACAATTAAGTCCAGTAAATAACTTTAACTCCCTACCTGCTGCTGCAAAGTGGTGGTGTTCCTTTCTAATGCTAATAGGCCGTTTAGAACTATTTACCGTACTAATATTATTTACTCCTTTTTTCTGGAGAAAACGCTAAACAACAATATTTCTAATTAATGAATAAGCAATACGATATTATAATTATTGGAGGAGGTCCTATAGGTATTTGTTGTGCTGTAGAAGCAAAAAATAAAGGACTATCGGTACTTATATTAGAAAAAGGAGTAATCGTAAACTCTATTTATAATTTCCCAGCAAACATGACTTTTTTCTCTACATCTAAACTATTAGAAATAGGAAATGTCCCGTTTGTATCTCATAATAATAGACCAACAAGAGCAGAAGCTCTAGAGTATTACAGGCGAGTAGTAGAAAACTGGGAACTAGAAATAGAAACCTTTTGCGAAGTATTATCGTTAAAGCTAGAAGACGGTATATACGATGTAAAAACAAACAAAGGCAATAAAGTCTCAAAAAACATAATAGTCTGTACAGGTTTTTATGACCATGCTAGGATGTTAGAAATTCCAGGGGAAGAATTAGCCAAAGTAAAACATTATTACGACGATGCCCATCCATATGTAGGTAAAAAAGTAATAGTAGTAGGCGCAGCAAATTCGGCATGTGATATTGCTTTAGAATTATACCATAAAAAAGCAGAAATAACCATGGTTGTAAGGGGGGGAGATATTAGCCCTCGTGTAAAATATTGGATTAAGCCCAACATATCTAATCGAATAAAAGAAGGAAGTATTAACGCCTATTTTAATACAGAAATAGAAAAAATAGAAGAAAATAAAGTAATAGTAAACACGCCTAATGGTAAAATAGAATTAGAAAACGATTTTGTATTAGCTATGACGGGCTACAAGCCAAATTATAGCCTTTTTAATACTTTAGGAATATCCGTAACAAAAACATCTTTAAAAGAACCTATTCATAATCCAATAACGTTAGAAAGTGAATTAGCGGGAGTGTACATTGCAGGGGTAATTAAAGCAGGGATGAATACCAGTAAATTTTTTATAGAAAATACAAGAGAAGATGCCAATCTAATAGTTAATGCAATTCTTCAAAAAAATAAAATTAGCTAAGGGACATTCGCAATATATTAGATGCTAATTTTAATATGTAGATAACGAAGCATTAAAGTTAAAAAGTTCCAGTCTATTTAAAGATATGTTAAGTCTTGGTTGTTATGAATTTGAAGGTTAAGCTATAGCAACCAAGACTTAAAAGTGATTCTTTGCAGAAAACCTTTAAGTTTATTCGAAACAATTAATATCAAATACTATCTGTTATAAAAACAAAAGCTACCTTTTTAGAGGCCCCTTTATTTTTATAGCGATTAATGTAAACGTCTGTGCGTGTAAAAAGTCAGTGACTTTCGGATAGGGCACAAGGCGTTACACTTTTTAGTTTTTAAATTTCAGAGTTAAAATAATAAAATTTGTGACGCCAACCTCACAAATACAAAACAACCTTTGCTCAAAACACTGAAAAAGCATTGCGTTTATATAGTTTTAGCAAAAGTTGTTTTACTCAGCTATAGTAAAAGTGTAAAATATATGACCATTTTTATCTTTTAATTTGATCCAATTTTCAGGTTTGTTTGGATCAAATATTTTTACATCATTTATATCAGCAATATGAAATCTATTAAACCAACTTTGAGGGTTTTCTCCATCTTTTTTATATCCAACTTGTCTAGCTAATAAACTATCATTAGGTTTTACCAAAAAAGGAATAGTTACGTTTTGTCTTATGTTATATTTAAAAACAGTCGCCTCGAATGTTATTGGTTTTGCTGAGTTATTTTTTACATAAAAATTTGTCATAGGATATCCTCCAATTACAGCGCATCTAGCACAAAATATACTTAGTGCCACAAGTGTAAAAAATTTTATTTTCATCCTAATTAATTTTAATCTTTCTACTTTTATAAATGTTATAAAGTCTTATTTTATTTTTGCTAACATTAGAAGTAAACAGCAAGAAAGGCTTGTTATTTAATAACTAGAAGTAATAATAAGGATAAAACATTAGACTATTTATTATGAGCTCCATCGCAATAAGGTGGGTTATTTGTCTTTTTACAAGTACATAAATAAGCTTCCTTAGCCTCCTCTACCTCAAAAGACATAGAAGGTGTTGCGTTGTGTGCCCTGTGCGATCCATCGCAAAAGGGTTGACTTTCGCTATGGCTGCAAGTACACCAAGCATATTTTTTATCGGCTTCTAAAGCCACTTTAATGGGTTTTTTATTCTCGCTCATATCAATATATTTTTATTTCGATACAATGTAGATACTTCACTCTTAAGATTGAAATTAAATTAAGAATCAAAATTCTTAATTTAGACAAAACAATTAATCCTTAGTATCTGCTTCAAAAAAGCTAAAAGTACACCCACCATAGCGTTTGCAATAAGAAAACCTAGGATGCGATTCTAGAGATGTATGTTTAGAATGTTCTACAATTAAAACACCATCCTCTAAAAGGAGTTCATTAGCAAAAACTAAATCGGGGATTTTTAAAAAATCCTCAGTAGATAAATCATAAGGTGGATCGGCAAAAATAATATCGTGCGACTGTTTTACTTTCTCTAAATAAGAAAACACATCACTTTTAACCACCTGTATAGGAAAACTAAACTCCTCAGATATTTTAGTAATATACAAAGTACATCCCATATTTTTATCTACAGAAACAATCTCTTCGGTACCCCTAGAAGCAAACTCGTAGCTTATATTTCCAGTACCAGAAAAAACATCTAGAACACTAATTTGATTAAAGTAGTATTGGTTGTTAATAATATTAAAGAGCGCTTCTTTAGCCATATCTGTAGTAGGTCGTACAGGTAATTTTTTAGGAGCAGTCAAGCGCCTCCCTTTATATGTTCCAGAGATAATTCTCATATGTGTAAAGCTAGATGGTGGATTAAATTAGTAAAAGGCTTAGAAGTCTTATTTATATTACGAATATAAGTGTAAAGCAAACCAAAATACTCATCTGGAACCAAATTTAAAAGTTCCACATATACCGTTTCTGGAGAATATCCTAATTGTTCTATGACAAACAAAAGATAATATAAAACATCCTCTTTGCTATGTTGGTTATAAGTATTGCACAATAAAAGCTCGCCTTCTTTTATTGCAATAATATCAAAATGCTGCGAGTGAAAATACAAATATAACCCTGTAGAGTTTTCGGTGCTCTTCTTAGAAAGTATATAGTCTACCAATACAGCAGAATGATGATGAAAATTGAACTGATTAAAATGATCTAATAAATAATTATTAATATTTACGTACGGAATAAACAAATTAACAATAGAGGCCGACTTAAGCTCGTCATCACAAATTAAATCTGTAGCCAATGTTTTTATAGAAAATTTAAAATAAAGCTCCTTGTGTTTTGCATCAAATAAATCTTTAGGAACAAAAGAGTAGAGTTCGTTAGTATAAGTAATCACCACTTTTTCAAACTTAGCTTGTAATTCTGGTTTGGTGTTAAAGGCAGTAGTGATTTTAGTATATAATTCCTGTTCGGATAATACATACTCATTAGAAAAATAATCTTCGGAGGCAATAATCTCCTCTTTAGAATTGACAATACAAAAAGAAAATCCATTCAAATTTAATTGAATGGATAACTTATAAGTGGTATTTTTTAATTCGAAAATAGGACGACTACTTGTCATATACGATTGGCCAGTTACCATTAGTATTAACTTCGCCTAAAGACCCAACAGTAATATGCGTACCATTAATCTCTTCTAACGATTGTAGTTTTTCTTCTTGGTCGATGTAGTTAGCTGCTTGATCTGCTAATAAATCTCTTTTTGCTACAGTAGCTTGGTAAGTAGGGTATAATATACTGTTTTTTTCTACAGAACTAGTTTCTAATTTAATAGAAGCTACTTGGCCTTCTCCAAAAGAAATATTCTTTAATTGTCTGTAATCTACTTTAGAAAACAAAGAATCCTTAATCGATTCGTAACCTAAAACATCTACAACCAAAGTATCGATAGATTGATCGATACGTAATTGTTTGTTAAAACGAATAAAACTAGAATCCCTCTGCTGAGTTATTGTAAATTTTGCCGTATCAATAAACTGTGCTAACTTTTCGTAGTCACCAGCATACTTACCTGTTACTGTTTTGTATGCAGCTTGTGCAGTTCTAATTTTTTTTAATTGGTTTACAGCTTTCGCAAAGCGAACTCCTTTAACTTCTTGGAATCTTACAGAACTATAAACAGAGTCGTACACTTTATAACCTAAAAAAGCGATTGCTACCCATAATACTAATTGTATTACTATTTTCATTTGATTATTAATTAAATGATTTTAATTTTTGATAAAAACAAAACTACAATTTTTTTTGATTCATAAAAGAATGTGGAATTTTTTTCTTGCCTATCTTTGAAAAATAATTTTAGCAACCTTTTTTTGGATAATCATAAGTTTTTCAGTCTATTAGCATCTAAATTTCCGCACAGCCCTACAAACAAACAACAAGAATGTTTGCAATCTTTGTCAGAATTTCTATTAAAAAAGGATAAAGAAGGGCTTTTTATACTAAAAGGGTATGCTGGTACAGGAAAAACCACTCTAATAGGGGTATTAGTCTCTCAATTATGGCAAATTCAGCTTAAATATGTATTATTAGCACCCACAGGTAGGGCGGCAAAAGTAATTAGTAACTACTCTAAAAAGCATGCCTTTACCATACACAGGCATATCTACTACCCAAAAAAGCAAGCTAGTGGAGGGGTCAGTTTTACACTTAAAAAAAATAAATACACCAATACGCTGTTTATCGTAGACGAAGCCTCTATGGTACCGGATATAGCTACAGACAGTAAACTATTCGAAAACGGATCACTATTAAGCGATTTATTACAATACGTATATTCGGGTACAAACTGTAAGGTACTATTTATAGGAGATACAGCCCAGTTGCCACCCGTAAAATCCGATTTAAGCCCTGCTTTAGACGAAAACATGCTATCGCTTAACTTTAATAAAAATGTAAGCATTATAGAGCTGGATGAAGTAGTACGGCAGGGTAGCGATAGTAATGTGCTATCCAATGCAACAGAATTAAGAGAACTAATCCGAGACGATTTTTTTGAAGACTTTAAATTTAATTTGAATAACTCCAAAGATGTCCTGCGATTAGAAGAAGGAAACGAGATTATAGAAAACCTTCACGATTCCTATAGCAAACACGGGCACGAAGGAACCGTAATAATTGTAAGAAGTAATAAAAGAGCCAACTTATACAATAAGCAAATAAGAGAACGCATACTATTTAAAGAAAACGAACTCTCTGCGGGAGACTTTCTTATGGTAGTAAAAAATAATTATTTTTGGTTAGAACCCACCTCAGAAGCTGGGTTTATAGCCAATGGAGATATTGTAGAAGTGCTAGAAATTTTCGATATTAAAGAAATTT
>CALGNG010000251.1 GCA_937958735.1 uncultured Aquimarina sp.
GAAAATCTACAGTAACTAATATTAGAGTTAAAGGAGTTATTTTTGCCCTGGAACTTACGCAAGAAATGGAACGTTATGGTAGTACTAGAGATGCGCTTTTTAAGCATTTTAGTAGCAGGGGAGTGTTTTTAAGACCCTTGGGTAATACTATTTATATTTTGCCACCTTATGTAATTAGTAACCAGCAATTGGAGCAAATTTATAATGCTATTTGGGAGGTTGTTTAATAGTAATTAGGGACTCTTTTTAGAACTAAACTAGATCTTTATAAAAAACATAAGACCGCCTAAAAATTAGGCGGTCTTAATCAACAACAATTAATAGAATAAAATTTATTCTACAATTACCTTTTCAACATTAGTTGATACTTCATTAATTACTTTTACAATATACACACCGCTACTTAAGCTAGTAATGTTGATACTTGTTGTATCAGAAAATTCTTTCGACACTATTTCAATACCTTGTAAATTATATACTTTTACAGTTGCTACTCCGTCAGAGGCTATGTTTAATATATCAGATGCAGGATTTGGAGAAATATTTACGGTAGCAGAGGGGCCATATCCAGCCACTACTTTAGTGGATCTACATCTTCCTACTCTTGTCCAATTTCTTCTAGAGCAATCGTTATTGGCAGTTGGGCTACATCTTCCTTTTCCAGCTACTAATCTGTAAACAAAATTATTAACTTTTACCCTGTCGTTATTATTATAATTTACCCTAGGTTTCCAGTTGTTAACATTATTACAGTTTAGATTTTCACGGTTATTATTTCCGCCTGTACTAGCACCACCGTTGTTGTTTCCTCCATTAGTATTTCCACCAGTATTATTTCCTCCACCTCCAGCAGGAGAGCCTTTCCAAGTACGTACATAATCCACTAACATAGTAGTAGGAAATCCACTAGGTCTATTAGGTGTGCTAACCGCTTCTCTTCCTCCGTTTACATCTCTATAAAAAGGAGGGCGTAACCCTAGAGAGATTACGAGCCTTTGCTTATGTCTTTGTAAAGCAGCTTCTGCGGCATTAGCTTTACCAACTTTTTTGCCATCTATATAAAATGTGATGCCAGCTTGGTTCCATAAACAGCCATATACGTGGAACTGATTTCTTGGATCAAAACTTGGCCCTACACCACCACCAGTTGTTATTCTGGTAGAGGTTCTCCGTCCTGCATTATTAGCTCTAATAACATTCCAATCTATTAGGCTAACATTTCTTGGGCGTTGCTGGATTTCAGGAAAATCAATTTCATTGTATTTTACCTGTTGTCCATTAATATTCATTGTAGGCTGTGCTACACTATATGTCCAAAATGCAGGTGCTGTACCAGGATGTCTTGGTGTTCCTTTCATTTTCACCTCAAAATAGCCATACTTTATATCGGCCTTACTTCTAATAATTCCAGAGGTAAAATTTAATTTCTTACCACCCCTAGTGTGGTTTTTGTGGTCCATTGTTATTCTTAAATTACCTCCATTTACTTTGGTACGGCCAGGTTCCCATGACCATGGACCCCAATCGTTGGGATCGTGATCCCATTTACCTGTGTTAAGTCCGCCGTTAAATTCGTCGGACATGTTGTTTTGTAGGGTCCAGTTTCCTGGAAGTCCTACCGGTTGTTGTGCATACGCACCCAGCGAGTACCCTACCAAAAGTAGGATAAAAGAGTTTAGTTTTTTCATGATTAGTTGTTTTAACACTAAAGCAAAAATGTGAGCATTCATTCTTATCTTTAGTGAGTCGATTGTATGCCGCTAAGTTATAAAAGCATGCTAAATAGCGCTTTACTCACAGTCTTTAAAACATGACTGTGAGTCCAAATATTATTTTTTTAGTTTTTTTTGGTCATTTTTATATGTTTTTTGCATTTTTACGGGTATGTTTTTTTAGTTTATATAATTTAAATTGTTAAAAAATAAGTAAAAACCTTGTAGCTTAGTATCCGTAATCCTAGCAAATAAAATCCCCAAATTTATTAAATGAGATTTCAGAAATTGTTTTATCCCATTAAAACCAAATCCTTTTCCAGGAAGAGTATATTCTTTTTTCTAATTTGTATTCGTGTAATTTCTTTTTATGGGCAATCCTGCACATTTAATTCTCTTAAACAATTTTCTACTTCGGATAATTTACCGCATAATGGGACTACTACTATTTTTGAAGATAGCGATGGATTTATCTGGATAGGTACTTATGATGGACTTAATAAATATGATGGGTATTCTTTTAAAAAATATAGAAATAGACAAAGAGCAGAGATATTGGTAAACAATCGTATTTTATCTTTAAATGAGGATGTTAATAAAAAACTTTGGATTGGTACAGAAAATGGAATTAATGTATTGGATTTAACTAGTGATAAAATTATTACTGTATTCAAATCTAAAAGAAGTGATGAGCATATACATGGTGTAAAAAAAATTGTATTTGGTAATAATGGAACTGTTTTTTGTTTAATGGAAAACGGAATCTTATTAGAGTTTGATAAGAATTATAAGCATATAGGGAGTCATCAGCCCCAAGCGATTCCATCCAATCAAGTAGATTTTAGGGATATTAATAAAGTGTCAGAAAACGAATATTTAATATCGTCCTCTATAGGATTATTGTTATTTGATGTAGTAACTAAAAAATTTAAAGTAGTTCTAGCGGATAATGTTCGTTCTTGTTTTGGGATTCTTAAGGTGGGGAGATCACATTTTTATGTGGTTAAATCTCACGGTATAGCAGAGCTAAGCTATAAGGGAGAGTTTAAATTTATAAAGACCTTGTTTAAAGAGAAACGATATAAATGTATTGGATTAGATACTAATAATACATTATGGCTAGGCGGTGTTTCTAATATAAGTAAGGTTTCTGGCTTTTGTCCAGATGCCCTCGAAAAAGATTTAAAAATATGTAATTTAGAGTCGGATTCTAACGAGGTTTATGTAAGCTCTATTAATACAAATATTAAAAAAAGTTGTTGGGTTACTACTTACAATAAAGGGGTGTATCAGTTTGAGACTAGTAAAAACCCCTTTAAGAATTATAATAAGAATTATTATGAAGATTATGGTATAGAAACCAATACAGTGGTTGGTCTTACTCCGTATAAAGAAAATCAAGTATTTATTTCGACCTACTTTGGTAAAATTTCTTTGTTCGACGTTTCTAAGAAGAAATTTTTGCCATTTCCGTTTAAGAAACCTTCGGATAGAACCGAATTTAAAGGAAGAATATTTAAGGATTCTAGAAATAACATATGGTTTTCTCCAAGAGGTTTCCAAATGGGACTATTTGTTAAAAAAAGTGGGGAGGATACATTTAAGCCAGTACTTTCTAAAAGTTTACCCGCTTTTAACAATGCTCTAATAAGGCTAATTACAGAAGATAAATATGGTTTTATATGGGTAGCAGATAAAAAAGATGTCTATCGTTTGCATATAGACGAAAAGTCTAATATAAAAAGTATAGAGAGTTTAAATAAAGTATTATCCAATTCGTCCAAAGTATCTCTAATAAGGTATATCTATTGCGATCCATTATATGATTTTATTTGGTTAGGATCGGAAACAAAAGGTTTGTATCGTTTTAAGATAAGTAAAGACGATTTTTTAAAAGAAATAGACTTAAAGAATTATTATTCTTCTAATGATAAAAGCACAATTCCTAGTAATTACATATCTCATATAATAAGAGATAATCAAAATGGTTTATGGCTAGCAGCAGACCAAGGGGGGATTTGTAATGTGTTAAACGAGGCCGGTATTCCGAAATTTGTAACCTATACAGAAAAAGATGGACTTATAAATAATGGGGTAAAACGTATAGAGTGTGATGCAGAAAATAATTTGTGGTTTTCTACCAATGCAGGTATTAATAAATTTAACATTAAAAAGAAGCAATTTAGAAAATACCAAAAAGACGATGGGTTGCCCTTTTTGCAATTTAGTTTTGCCTCTGCAAAAATGTCTAATGGTTCTTTGGTTTTTGGAGGTAGCGAAGGCTTTACTTATTTTGACCCTAAAGACATAAAAAAAACTAACGAGGTTCCTAATATACAATTTGGAGATTTTAAGCTATTTAATAAGGTTATTGCCCCTGGAGATACTATAGATGGCAAGGTGTTATTAAAAAAGAAAGTATCGTTATTAGAAAAAATAGAATTAAACCATAATCAAAATGTGTTTTCTATAGAAGTAAGCTCGTTACACTTTAAAAGCCCTAAAAATCATTTTTTAAAGCATAAATTATCTCCTATAGATAAAGATTGGGTGCTAAACCCTTCTTCCAATAATACTATTTATTATAGTGGTTTGCCTCCAGGAGAATATAGGTTTAAGGTAATGGCATCTAACAGTGACAATATTTGGAGCGCTCCCAAAACATTAGAGATTATAATAAAACCTCATTTTTTAAGAACAAAATGGGCCTATATACTATATGTGTTATTGGCTATGGGTCTATTAGCTTTTGGGGTACTGCTTACTCTGCGTTTTTATAAGTTACAACATAAGTTAGAAATAGAGAAACTTGAAAAAAAACAAGAAAGTGAATTAAGTGATGAGAAGTTGAGGTTTTTTGCAAACATCTCTCACGAATTTAGAACCCCTTTAACTCTTATTACGGGGCCATTAGAGTTGCTTTTAGAAAAATTTAAGTCCGATAAATTTATAGTGGATTACCTAAGATTGGTAGGCAGGCAATCAAAAAAAATATTAGAATTGGTAGAGCAAGCTCATGATTTTAGGAAAGTGGAAAAAGAGCTATTACCCTTGCATGTTTCCAAGTTTAACTTCACTAATTTTATTAATCAGTTAATTTTGGATTTTGATTATTTAGCAACTAAGAATGGAAAAAAAATAATATTAGAAAACCCAGATTGCATTATTCATATTGTTGGAGATAAAAGTAAGATAGAAAAAGTCCTAAATAATTTAATAAATAATGCTTTTAAGTTTACCGCATCAAAGGACTGTATTAAAGTCTCTTTTTATAAAAAAGAA
>CALGNG010000252.1 GCA_937958735.1 uncultured Aquimarina sp.
AGCATTTTCTTTTCCATATTCCAAAAAAAAGTAAATTGTCCAAATAGCCATCCAAATACTACTAATAGTATCTGATAGATAGGGAAAATTAATAAAATACGTACAGGCCAAAATATAAAAGGATTAGTAGTCTCTCTAGCCAAGCCTATAAATTCTGTTATGGGAGCAGCAATTTTCATAGCACTAGAACCGGTTATAGAGAATACAATAAGTATTACTATAATTTCCCAATTGTGCTTAATTCCCCAACGTTGTTTTAATTTTTCCATAATGCAAATTTACGACTTAAAGGATATTAGTCGTAAATCTAACAGAGAATTCTATTTATTTTAAAAATTTTATAATTATAATTATAAAATACTAAAAAAAGAGGTGTTAAAGTTTAAGATTATGAGATAATTGTTTAAAAAAATACACTTTATATTTTTATTTTCTAAAGAGCTAGCTATAGGCTTTGTTGGTATTTCTGTTCAAAGAATAATAAATAATTATAGATTAAATAATTTACTTCATACCCATAATCTATATTAAAATTATAATCTATTTTTTGAGGATATAAGTTACCATAGATAATAGGCTGGTTTGCTCGTATGTTGTAAGTAGTAACCATGCGCTGGTTGTTATTTTCTAAAAAACTTTGTCCATAGTAGCCTTTAGGTAGTGCAATAGTATTTAAATAAGTAGTAAAGCCTTGGTCAAAAATAATAACTTCATATTCCAAACTATCATTAGCAATGCGTACAGGTTTTTCTGCAAGGCTAATGTTTTGTGCTGGTTTTCTTATACCTTGGCAGGAAAGTATAAGTAGAAAGGATGCTATGTAAATTATTAGATATTTGACCATAAAAAAAGACCAAAAACTAACAAGTAGTTTCCGGTCTTAACTATTTAAAAATATATAACGGATATTATTTTCCAAAAAGACCACCTAAAAGACCGCCTAAGCCACCTTTGTTTTTGCCCATTGCCATATTAGCAACATCATCTATAATACTGCCATCTCCATCGGCATCTAAAATAGAGGTTAAAATAGAAGAACTCCCACTATTTTGAGAACTACCTCCAAGTAAGCCACCAAGAAGGTTACCTAAACCATTGGAATCCGAGATGCCAGCTTGTTGTGTTTGTTTTCCTACAGCTCCCATTAATAATGGGGCTGCTACTTTTAAAATATTAGTCACAGCACCTAAATCCATACCAGATTGCTGGCTTAAAGCATTTTCTACAGCAGGTCTTTTACTACCTAATAAGTGTCCAAGGATACCATCTCCTTCCTTTTGTACACTCTCGTCTACACCACCTTCAAATAAACCTCCTAAATTATCAAGAATTCCACCTTGATGTTTGCCTAAAGCTCCCATAAGACCCTGTGCACCTTCTGGTGTAGAAGCATTCTTTTTCATAGCCCCCATTAAAACAGGTAAGGCCATACTAAGTAAACCACTTGTTTTGTCGGCAGATTGATTTGTTTGCCCCGCTACACCACTTATAATTTGTTGTCCTATTGGACCGCTTAATAAATCTAATATTCCTGACATTTTGCTTTTTATAATTTAGTTAACACCTAAATTTACAACTTTATTTAAATTAAGTTTAGATTTAAGTTAATTATTTGCTAATAAATAATACTTTTTAGAGAAAATTTCTAATGTGTTAGACGAATCATAAACTATTGATTCTGTTTTAGATAAGTTTTCTTTGGAGTTAAAGTACCTATTAAATTTTCTAATTAATTTTTTAATTTTTTTTTCGTGATCATGGATTAAATCACCTTCTAGGAGTAAGGAGTAAAGAGCATTATTAACCTTATTAGTAGTTTCTAACCTATCTGCGTGTAAGGTTTGAATCCTAAACATATTAACATGGTATTTTACTTCGTTTATTAACTTTAAATTTTTTCCAAAATCGTCACCTTTTTCGTAAAAAACATTGCTAGTATTATTAAACTTATAATCTTGAGCAGAAATGCTATTTACTATAAATAAATGAATAAGAAGTACTGTGGAGAATAATTTCATAATAGTAATTATTTTAGATATTCAAATATTCAACATAAATGCATTAGAATTAAAAAAAAATAATTATCTAATTAAATAATACAAATAAAACGCAAATAATATAGTTAAAATACCTTATTAAAGTTATTTTAACTAAAAATTATGTAATAATTGTATAGTATTAATAGGTGTTAAAAATTGATTGTAATAGAAAGAATAAGAGATATGATTTACTAAATAGTATCTTTGATGCGGTTACTATTATAAGTAAAAGTTTATGCTGCAAGAATATGTATTATTAAGTGTTGTAATTTTATGTTTAATCCTAGTTTTTTTTTTAGGAAGGCATGTGGGATTTTTAACTAAAAGGAACACATTAGCATTATTAGAAAATGATGCTAAATCGTTAAAAGAACGACTTAAGGAGCAAAAAGAAGAATATGTAGTTTTAGAAAATCGATTTGAAAAACAAATAGAAAATTTAAAGCTTGAAAAAACTAAAAAAGAATTAGAACTTATTAGAGAAAGGGAGGGGATTAGGGCAGAAAAAGAAATGTTAACAGCACAGTTGGCTACAAGGAATACACAGTTGGAAAATCTAAGTGTTAGAAATGTAGAGCAAAAAGAGGAAGTAAACCAATTACAGGAAAAATTTACTAAAGAGTTTCAGAATTTAGCGAATAAGATTTTAGAAGAAAAATCTTCTAAATTTACAGAACAAAATAGAGAAAATATAAAAAACATATTAAGCCCTTTACAAGAGAGGATTAGTACTTTCGAAAAAAAAGTAGAAGAAACGCATAAAGAGAACTTAACCTCGAACGCTTCGTTAAAACAACAAATAGTGGGGCTTAAGGATTTGAATGAAAAAATGAGTAAAGAAGCCTTAAACCTTACTCGTGCTTTAAAAGGAGATAATAAAATACAAGGAAATTGGGGGGAATTAGTATTAGAGCGTGTTTTAGAAAAATCAGGATTAGAAAAAGATAGAGAATATTTTGTACAGCAAAACTTTAAAAGAGAAGATGGAAGTAGGGCTATGCCAGATGTTATAATACATTTACCAGACGGTAAACGTATTATAATAGACAGTAAGGTAACTTTAATAGCCTACGAGCGCTTTGTTAACGAAGAAGATGATACCTTAAAAGAGGTGTTTTTGAAAGAGCACCTGCTATCATTAAAAAAACACATAGATCAACTTTCTGCTAAAAACTATCAAGACTTATACGATATTCAATCTTTGGATTTCGTATTATTGTTTGTCCCTATAGAAACAGCATTTTCTGTGGCTATAAATAAAGAAAATTCAATATATAATCTTGCTTTTGATAAGAATATAGTAATCGTAACCCCTTCTACGCTATTAGCT
>CALGNG010000253.1 GCA_937958735.1 uncultured Aquimarina sp.
ACTTTCCAATTATATACATTTCCTGCTAGGAAATACATACTGGCTCCCATTAATCGATTAATCCATTTCTTGTCAGAATAAGATTCGTGGTTTCCATCGTGCATCACATTCATCCCTATACCAGCCATTCCTATGCCCATTACAATACATAAGGCAAACATAGCCCAGTTGGGAATTGGGGTAAATAAAATCACAAAATATGGTATAACAAATAACCCAAACATCACCATTGCTTTAAGGTGAAGTTTCCAGTTTCCTGTTTTTTTTAAATTATGTTCTTTAAAATAGGTGTTCACTCTCTTATTTAAAGTTTTAAAAAAAATAGCAGAATTTACGCGACTAAATCGGATTTGGGCTCCTTGCATAAAGGGGTTTTGTGAAAAATTAATTAATTTCAATTCAACATCCAAAAATAAGAATTAATTTTTTTTAAAGGCTTCGATTTAGTAAAAATACTAAGCATAAGTGTATTTTTGCATCTGTAAAATTAGATAGATGGATATTATACATAAATATTTCCCCAATTTATCGGAGGAGCAAGTGGATCAATTTGCCCAATTGCCTGCATTGTATGCAGACTGGAATGCCAAGATTAATGTAGTATCTCGTAAAGATATAGATGCGTTATTGGAGCGCCACGTACTACACTCTTTAGCAATAGCTAAGATACAAATGTTCCAGCCAGGTAGTAGTGTAATGGATGTAGGAACTGGAGGTGGGTTCCCAGGTATTCCGCTAGCTATTTTGTTTCCAGAAACCAATTTTTATTTATGCGATATTATTGCAAAAAAGATAAAAGTAGTAAATGGAGTAGCAGAAGCCTTAGGACTAAAAAATATTAAGGCAGAGCAAAAAAGAGCCGGTACATTCGATACTCAGTTCGATTTTATAGTAAGTAGGGCAGTAACGCGTATGCCCGATTTTGTAAAATGGGTACGTAAGAATATTAAAAAGAAATCCAACCACGAACTAAAAAACGGGATCTTATATTTAAAAGGCGGAGACCTTACCGAAGAACTTGCTGGATTTACCACTATACAGCAGTTTGATATTTCTAATTTTTACGAACAAGAATTTTTCGAAACAAAAAAAGTAGTCTATTTGCCCATGAAATATAAGGGCTAGTTATTAGGAATTTTTTGTAAGTTGTTATAGATTGCAAAGACTCATTATTTTATATGTGTACAGTTACTTTAGTAAAAAACAAAGCTCAAGGATTTATTTTAACCTCTAATAGAGACGAAGCCGTTGGGCGTACCACATTGCCAGTAGATTTCTACGAGGTAAACACCAAGCGACTTCTGTTTCCAAAGGACGAAGTAGCTGGTGGTACCTGGATTGCAGCCAGTGACGAGCAAAGCATGATTTGTTTGCTTAATGGCGGATATCAAAACCACGAAAAAAAGAACCATTATCGGCATAGTAGAGGCGTAGTAGTTACCGATATTTTAAGCCAATCTAATTTATGGGAAGGCATGCAGTCTTATAATTGCGAAGATTTGGAACCCTTTACCTTAGTAGGTGTAGATTGGAGTCAAGAAGTTCAGTTTTTTGAACTGGTATGGGACGGGAAACAAAAACATACCCAAAAATTAAATACTAATAAAATTCATATTTGGTCTTCGTCCACATTGTATACCAACGAGATGAAGCAAATGCGAAGAGATTGGTTGGCAGACTTTAAGCTAAACCACGATTTTAAAAGTTCGGAAAACATATTAAAATTCCATAAAACAGCGGGAGTTGGTAACGATTTTTACGATTTACAAATTAAACGCGGAGATCTCCAAACCAGAAGTATTACCCAAGTAACGGCAAAAGAAAACCAAGTAACCATGCGTTACGAAGATTTGGTAATTAACGAAGTTTTCGAAAAATCTTTAGAAACAGTAAACATCTAATTTTAGCACTTTAATTGAATACAGGTAAAATAATTCCCATTGCATTTCCAGACACTTTTGTGTGTTACGGTTCTGAAGCCGTACAACTTAAATTATTTCCAAAAGTAGGATTAGGAAACAGAGGCTATATAAAAGCAGGACATGCTATATTAGTCTTAATAGAAAACAGTACAGGAAATATCCAGTACTTCGATTTTGGACGCTATGTTACCCCTCCTAAAATGGGACGTGTACGCAGTGCAAAAACAGATGCCGACCTGCACATACCCCTAAAGGCAATAATTACCGAATCTGGAGAAATCCAAAATTTAGAAGAAATTCTATTGTGGTTGGGAAATCATCCTGAAAAAACACATGGAGATGGTAGAATGGTTGCCTCTGTTTGCCACGAGGTTAACTACGAAAAAGCCATTAACTACCTTACACACTTACAAGACCAAGGAAGTATACCTTATCTAGCCTTTAGCAACAGTACTGGGAGCAATTGCTCTAGATTGGTTACCGATACTTTAATACGATCGGGGAACAATAAAAGAACCGTAAAAAAACTAAAAAGGAACAATAAATTTACTCCCAGCCCTTTAGGAAACGTAAAATACGGCGCAGCAGGAGGGGAAATTTACAACGTTTTTAATGGTAAAATAAGTCTGTATAGCAAATCCATTTTAAAAGAAAACCTTACCAATTATTTCGACCCCAATGCTCCTGTAAAAAGTGGTATACCGCTACCTAAACAAAAAGGAAAAGCACAGCTATTAAGTGGTATAGGAGCCAGTGCCTATTTTGAGATAATTGCTACAGAATTGCAAAACCAATATATTATAAAAAGGTATACATCAAAATTCGAAAAAGATTTCGAAGGACTCTTTACGGTAGATAATTCAGGTTTTAATATTACAAAACCCTACCAATTTATTTTTGATAGTAACTGTAATTATTGTCACATTTCGCAAGCAGATACCATCTATAAATTCGATGTAATAGGCTAAGAAAAGAGCAGCTCCAATCCTGTAAGATAAAAATTCAGCCTCGTTTTATTACTAGACAATAGTATGCTTTATGCTGTTTAGGGCGTTACCTAAAGGTCGGGCTTTACGCTTTTACTCCTCGCACTTCCTGG